>CALWDX010000083.1 GCA_944376805.1 uncultured Clostridia bacterium | reverse complement strand
ATATAACAAAATTATATAAAAATTTATTAAAATTTTACATTATTTATTAAAAATTTATATAATTTTTGTATAATAATATCTTTATTTTTTATTTAAAATATGATATAATTAATAATAAAAACTTTAGGAGGGATTTATATGAATAATAAAGTAATAGTAACTATATGTAGAGAATTCTGTAGTGGTGGTAAAGAAGTAGGAACAAAATTAGCTAAAAAATTAGGTTGTGAATGTTATGATAAAAAATTAATATCATTATCAGCAAAAGAAAGTGGATTTACTGAAAGTTTATTTGAAGATGTAGATGAAAAACCTAGTAATAGCTTTTTATATTCTATAGCAATGGGTACTCCTTCTACAACAGGATTATTTTTTCAAAATAATGATTTCTTAACTAATGATAAATTATTTAGTATTCAATCTGAAGTTATAAGACGTATTGCAAGTACTAAATCTGCTGTTATTGTTGGAAGATGTTCTGATTATATTCTTAGAGATGAAGAAAATCTTGTTAAAGTTTATCTTAGAGCTGATAAAGATTTTAGAATTAAACGTTTATTAGAAACAAATAAAGATGTAGACCAAAAACATGCTGAAAGTTTATTACATAAAACAGATAAAAAAAGAAGAAATTATTATAGTTATTATACAGGTAGAGAATGGGATAATACATCTAATTATGATTTATTAGTAAACACAAGCAAAATTGGTATAGATAATACAGTAGAATTAATATTAGATTATATTAATAATATGTTTAAGTAATAAAAAAACACCTTTAAGGTGTTTTTTTATTACTATTTTTTAGTTTTTTTCTTTCATATATTCTAGTAGCAAATATTTTTATTGTAGCAAATACTGGAATAGCAAATACCATGCCCCATAAACCAAATAAATTACCAGCAATAGATAATGCAATAATAACAACAACAGGACTAAGCTCCACACTTTCACCAACTACTTTTGGTTGTATAAATATTGTATCTATTTGTTGTAAAATTAACATACCTATTGATGCATATAGTGCTTGAATAGGTTCACCACTTATAAGGGCTACTGATATTGCTAATATAAAACCAACTAAAGCTCCAAAGTAAGGTATTACATTAGAAAAAGCTGAAATTAATCCTATTATTGTAGCAAATTTTAAACCTATAATAGATAATACAACACTTATAAGAATTGCCATAATAGATGCATCTAAAAGCATACCTCTTATATAACCAGAAAATACAGCATTAATATCACCTAAACCATCTTTTAGTCCATTATAAAATTTTTTAGGTAAAAATGTTGTTCCTATATTATCTAGGTTAGTTTTTATAACTTTTTTATCTTTTAAGAAATAAAAACTAATAACTATACTAATTAATACATTTATTACACCATTAGCAAAAGCTGTTGTAATAGATATAATATTATTTCCTATATCATATACAAATGAAGTAAAACTTTTAGTTATTTTATTTAAATGTGGTGATATATATTGCTCAAAAACTTCATTGCTAATTAATTCTCCATCTAGCTTATTATAAAATTTAGTCAAATCTTGTTGAAAACTATATATAGAACTTCTAATAGAATTAGCTAAGTTATCTATAAAATTACCAGCACCACTTTTACTTATACTATTTACTAATAAACTACTAAGTATTACAATTATTAGTATTATTGCTAAATAAGTTAAAATAGTTCCTTCTAGTCTTCCTTTTTCTTGTGTAACTTGTTTTTTATTATTTTTCTTATTAAATTTTATATTTTTTTTAATATTAGCAACCTTATCTTTTAAATATTTTTCATATAAATTTTCATATTTTAATTGAAAAAAGTCTACAACAGGGTCTAATAAGTAAGAAAATACAAAGGCTATAACAACTACAATAATAGTAGATAAAAACCAACTAATACCATTTTGAATATTATTAATAATTAAATTTAAGTTTTTTAATACATATGCTAAAAAATCTATTCCGTATTTTAAAGCATATATCATTACAAGTGTTACAACTATATGAAATGCTATAACTAAATATTTTTTATTCCAAGGTAACTTCATATATTATCTCCTATTTTAAATCTTTTAAAAGATTTAATAAAAACTCCCAAGTTCTATCAATAGAAGATATACTAGCTCTTTCATCTGGAGTGTGTATATCATATAAATTAGGACCAAATGAAACTAAATCTAATTGAGGCATTTTTTCAGAAAACAATCCACATTCAAGACCAGCATGTATAATTTGTAATTCAGGTTCTTTATTATACATTTCTTTATATAATTTAATGCATTTGTCCCTAATTATAGAATTTTCATTATATTCCCAAGCTGGATAAGAACCTCTAAATTCTACATTACCATTAGCATTTTCTATACAAGTTTTAACTTGTTGCATTATATCTTCTTTTTTAGATGCAACAGCACTTCTTATAGATGAAGTAACTTCTACACATTTGCTAGTAGTTTTTATAACACCTAAATTTATAGAACTTTCAACAAGATTTTGAATATTTTTACTCATAGTTTGAACACCATTTGGAAATTCACTTAAAGCAGTTAACACTTTTTTATAATCATCTTTAGAAAATACTTCTTTCATATTTTTAACTTTTTCTAATTTTAAATATAAATTAGGGTCTGTATTTTTATATTTATCTTTTAAGATACTTTCTATATTTTTAATTTCTATTTGTAATAAAGTTAAATCATTTTCATTAATAGATATAATAGCCTCTGCTTCTCTAGGAATAGCATTATCTTTAGCTCCACCTTCAATTGAATTTAAAGATATATCTATTTTATTATATAAACTATCTAATATTTCAATTAAAATTTTATTAGCATTAGCTCGTCCTTTATTAATATCTATACCAGAGTGTCCACCCATTAAACCATAAACACCTAAACAATAAGTTGATTTTGTATTTTCTTCAAATTTAATAGGTATTTCTATATCACATTTAACACCACCAGCACAACCAACAGTAAATATACCCTCTTCATCTGAATCTATGCTTATAAATATTTCAGATTTTAAATCAGATACATCTAAATTCGTTACACCTTCCATACCAGACTCTTCACAAGCTGTAAATATTGCTTCAATTGGTGGATGTGGTATATCATTAGAGTCTAAAATAGCTAAAGCCATAGCAACAGCTATACCATTATCAGAACCTAAAGTAGTTCTATCTGCTTTTAAAATATCACCATCATAAATTAATTTAATAGGGTCTTTTAAAAAATCGTGTTCTACACCTTTGTTTTTTTCACATACCATATCAGTATGAGCTTGTATAGCTACTATTTTACTATTTTGATAACCAGAAGTACCAGATTTTTTTATAATAACATTATAAGTATCATCTACTCTAAAATCTAAATTTCTTTCTTTTGCAAAATTTATTAAATATTCACTTATTGCTTTTTCGTGGTAACTAGGTCTAGGAATTTTGCTTATTTCTTCAAAATAATGAAATACTTTAGTACTTTTTAAACTTTTTATATCCATAAACATACCTCCATAAAATATATTAATTTTTAAAACTGTGTATAGGTGCAGGTATTCTACCACCACGCTTAATAAAGTTAGTACAATTAGCTTTATTAACAGGCATTATAGGTGCTTTTCCTAAAAGCCCTCCAAATTCTACCATTTCACCAACACCTTTACCTATTACAGGGATTATTCTAACGGCAGTAGTTTTATTATTAACCATACCTATTGCCATTTCATCCGCAATAATAGCAGATATTGTATGCTCATCTGTATCACCTGGTATAGCAACCATATCTAAACCAACTGAACAAACACAAGTCATAGCTTCTAATTTATCTAATGTTAAAAATCCTTCTTTTGCAGCCTCTATCATTGCGTGGTCTTCACTAACAGGTATAAATGCACCACTAAGTCCACCTACATAAGATGAAGCCATAACACCACCTTTTTTAACATTATCATTTAAAATTGCAAGAGCTGCTGTTGTACCATGAGCACCTGCATATTCTAATCCCATTTCATTAAATATTTCTGCTATACTATCCCCTACTGCTGGAGTTGGTGCAAGTGATAAATCTATAATGCCAAAAGGAATATTAAGTCTTTTTGAGGCTTCAGATGCTACTAATTGACCTGCTCTTGTAATTTTAAAAGCAGTTTTCTTAACTGTTTCACAAAGAACTTCAAAATCTTTTCCTCTAACTTCTTCTAATGCTTTCTTAACAACACCAGGACCACTAACACCAACATTTATAACTACATCTCTTTCAGAAACACCATGAAAAGCACCTGCCATAAAAGGATTGTCCCCAACAGCATTACAAAATACAACAAATTTAGCACAAGCCATTGAGCTATTATCTTTAGTAAGGTATGCCATTTCTTTTATTATTTCACCCATTTTTCTAACAGCATTCATATTAATACCATATCTAGATGAACCAACACAAACAGAAGAACAAACCCTTTCTGTATTAGCTAAAGCTTCTGGTATACTTCTAACAAGATGAATATCAGCATTTGTACTACCCTTTTCTATAAGTGCAGAATAACCACCTATAAAATTAACACCTACTTCTTTAGCTGCTTTGTCTAAAGTTTTAGCTATTTCTATAAAATTTTTTTGTTTATGGTCAGCACCAATAAGCCCTATAGGTGTAACAGATATTCTTTTATTTACAATAGGTATACCATATTCTTTAGCAATATCATCACCAACAGATACTAAATTTTTTGCATTTTTTGTTATTTTATCATAAATTTTATCTTTACATTTATTTATATCAGAATCAATACAATCTAACAAACTAATACCCATAGTTATAGTTCTAACATCAAGATTTGATTCTTCTATCATTTTATTAGTTTCTTGTATTTCATAATTTGTTAACATTAGTTTTCCTCCAAGTTATTAAATTCTATGCATACTATCAAAAATATCAGCTCTTTGTAATTTTATTTCTACACCAATATTTTTGCCTACTTGTTCAATACCTTCTATAACTTGACTAAATTTATAATCTACATTAGATATATCAACAATCATAGTCATATTAAAATAACCACTTAAAATATGTTGAGATATTTCTAATATATTTATTTCATTTTTAGCTAAAAATGTACATACTTCAGCTATAATACCAACATTATCTTTACCTATAACACTAATTATACCTTTCATTTTTTATACCTCCAAAATAGTAATATTTGCTAAAATATTATAAATCATTTTATCATAAATCAATAAAATTTTCAATATTTTTAATTTATTTAATCTTTAGCTTTTATTACTAATAAATAACCACTTTTTATATTAACAGTAGCTAAATTGCTTGTCATAACATTGCTAACACCTAAAGATTTACCAATAGTCATAGTAGCATTTTTTAAAGGATATTCTAAACCAGTAGTATCTATTCCCTCAACATATGTACTAATAGGTATTAAGGAAACTAAATCACCTTTTTTACCAGTTATAGTTATATTATTACTTATAATTTGTATTTCATTATTATTATCTACAATAACAGCTTTAACATTAGCATCTTCTGCTTTCATTAGCAAATTTATATTTGTTAAAGTATGGTCTATTCTTGTACCTATAGCTCCTAAAATAATTATTTCATTAGTACCTAAAGATATAGCAAAATCTATACATAATTCCATATCTGTTTCATCTTTTTTAGAATTAAATTTTTTAAATACTACATTTTTTGTTTCAAAAAATTGAATTATTTGAGGAATAGATGAATCTAAATCACCTATTATATAATGTGGAATAATCCCCTCTTCAAATAAATATTTACTACCACCATCACAACATATAATAGTATCATTCGGTTTTAAAATAGTATGTAATATATTATTGTCTATATTTCCATTTGCTATAATTAAAGTTCTCATATTATCACCTAAAAGTTTTTAAATATTTCATTATATTGTTTAATTATAGTTGATTTGTCTTCTTTTTCAAATATATCCGAACCAACAACTATAACATTAGCACCAGCTTCTAACACTTTATTTACATTATCTAATTTTATACCACCATCAACTTCAATATCACAAGTTAAATTATTTTCATTTATATATTTTCTTAAAGCAGAAATTTTTTCAAGACTATTTTCCATAAAAGATTGCCCACCAAAACCAGGTTCAACACTCATAACTAAAACTAAATCTAAATGTTTTATAAATGGTAAAATTTCTTTATAATCTGTATTTGGTTTTATAGTCATACCAACCTTTTTATTTGCTTTTTTAATTTTTTCTATAATTTCCATATGTTTTTTAGTAGCTTCAAAATGAAAATTTATAATATCACAACCTAAAGAAATAAATTCATCAATATATCTTTCAGGTTCTACTATCATAAAATGAGTATCTAATACCATATTAGTAGCTTTTCTAATACTTTTTATAACAGGCATACCTATTGATATATTAGGAACAAACATACCATCCATAACATCAATATGGACATACTCTATGCCTTCTCTTTCTAAAATTTTAATTTCTTCTTCTAATCTTACAAAATTTGCAGATAATATAGATGGAGATAATTTTATCATAAATTTTTAATTCCTTTCCAGCAATTCATTTAATAATTTTGTATATCTTGTATATCTTTCTTCAGATATATTTTTTCCTATTTGTTCTTTTATAGCACAACTAGGTTCATGTATATGTTTACAATCATAAAATTTACAATCACCTAAATATTCTCTAAATTCCTTAAAATAATTATCAAGATTATCATTTAAAAAATCAATTGTTAAAGATGTAAATCCTGGAGAGTCTACAATATAAGTATTTTCCCAAGCCTCTAATAATTCAACTTGTCTTGTAGTGTGTTTTCCTCTTTCTATTTTTTTACTTATATCACCAGTTTGCAATAATGCATTAGGTAATATAGTATTTATTAAACTAGATTTACCAACACCAGAAGGACCAGCAAAAACAGTAACTTTATTATTCATTAACTTTTTTAATTCTTCAATACCCTTATTTTGCTTTGTACTAGTAAATACAATAGGATAAATATTTTCATATAAACTTTTTATATTTTCAATATCATTTTCATTAGCTAAATCACATTTATTAATACATATTATTATATTTTCAATATTTTGACTTTCAGCTAATATTAAAAATCTATCTAATAAATCAATATTTATATTAGGGCTAACTATAGAAAAAGTAATAACAGCACAATCTATATTAGAAACTCTTGGTCTAATAAGTAGATTTTTTCTTTGTAATATTTCTTCTATAATACCTGTATTATCTTCTAATAAAGATATTTTAACATAATCACCTACAGTTGGCGTTATTTTATTTTTTCTGAAAATACCTCTAATAGAACATTCTACTATGCCATTACTAGTATCAACAAAATATAATCCACCGACACCTTTTATAATTCTTCCTTTTGTCATAAAAACCTCTCAAATATTTATTATGTTAACTATTATATAATAATATTATACTTTGTACAATAATTAATTTGATATTGACAAAAAAATTAATTAATAATATAATAAACATATGAACAATTATTCATATATTGGAGGTGTATTTTTTGAAAAAAGAAATAGATACTTGTGAATGTTTTAATAAAGAAACAGTTGATTTAATAAAAAATAACTCTTTATCTGATGAAATAATTTATGATATGGAAGATTTTTTTAAAGTATTTTCAGATAGTACAAGAGTAAAAATTTTATATGCTTTATTAAAAAGTGAAATGTGTGTAGGTGATTTGGTAGAAGCCTTAGGAATGAACCAGTCAGCAGTATCACACCAACTTAGAATATTAAGACAAAATAATATAGTAAAATTTAGAAAAGAAGGAAAAGCAGTTATATATTCTTTAGATGATTCACATGTTTTTGAAATTTTAAGTCAAGGTTTATCACATTTATTACATAAAATAAACTATGAGGAGTGATAATTTATGAAAACAGAAACTTTTAATATAATTAATTTAGATTGTGCCCATTGTGCTAGTGTTATTGAAGATAATATCAACAAGCTAGATACAATAGAAGATATAAATTTAAATTTTATTAATAAAACACTTAAAATAAATTTTAAAGATTTTGTAGATATAAATACAGAAATTAAAAATATACAAAAAATAATAACTAAAGTTGAACCTGGAGTTGAAATAATTCCATTAAAAAATAAAAATTCATTAACTATTATATTAAATGGTCTAAATTGTGCTCATTGTGGAAGTCTTATAGAAACAGAAATTAACAAACTAGATATTGTGAATATAGTATCATTAAACTTTATTAATAAAACATTAAAGATAGATTTTAATAAAAATGTTAATATAAAAAAAGAATTTGAAAATATTAAAAATATTATAGATAAAATTGAGCCTGGTTTAAATATAGAAATTTTAACAGAAAATAAAAAATCTGTTGAAGTAGAAGAAGAAAAAGATAATGATAAATTTAACCTTATAAAAATAATTTTAGGTGCAGTATTATTTGCTACAGGCAAAATAAGCAATATGACTTTTTTATATGCTATTGCATATATTATATTAGGTTATGATATAATACTTAAAGCATTAAAAAATATATCAAAAGGTAAAGTATTTGATGAAAACTTTTTAATGGCTATTGCAACAATTGGTGCAATAATAATAAAAGAATATCCAGAAGCCGTTGCTGTTATGCTATTTTATCAAATAGGAGAATATTTCCAAGAAAAAGCAGTTGGTAAATCAAGAAAAGCAATAAAATCTCTAGTTAATATAAAAGCAGAATATGCAACAAAAGAAAATGGAGAAAAAGTAGCTCCAGAAGATATATGTATAAATGATATTATTATAATAAAACCTGGGGAAAAAGTAGCTCTTGATGGTGTAGTTATAGAAGGAACTTCATTTTTAGATATGAGTGCATTAATTGGAGAATCCGTTCCAAGAAAAGTTAATGTTGGTGATGAAGTATTAAGTGGTAGTATAAATAATAATAGTATACTAAAAGTAAAAGTTACAAATGAATACAAAAATTCTACTGTATCAAAAATATTAGATTTAGTAGAAAATTCTTCAATGAAAAAATCTAAAACAGAAACTTTTATTAGTAAATTTGCTAAAATATATACACCTATTATAGTTTTATCTGCATTATTTTTAGCTACTATTCCACCTCTTTTTACAGGCTATAATTTTAGTGAATGGATAGAAAAAAGTTTAGTATTTTTAGTTTCTTCTTGTCCTTGTGCATTAGTTGTTTCTGTACCTTTAAGCTTTTTTAGTGGTATAGGTACAGCATCTAAAAAAGGTATCTTAATAAAAGGTAGTGTATATATGCAAGATTTAAGTCTTGTTAATACTATTGTATTTGATAAAACAGGAACATTAACAAAAGGTGTTTTTGAAATAAGTAATATAAAAACTAATAATATTAATGAAGACGATTTTTTAAGTATTGTTTATAGTTTGGAAAATTTATCTATTCACCCAGTTGCAAAATCTGTTGTTAACTACTATGAAAATAAATTTGAAAATATAGAAAATCTAAATGTAGAAAATTTTGAAGAAATAAGTGGATATGGTTTAAAAGGTATAATTAATAATAGTGAAATACTACTTGGTAATGGTAAATTATTAGAAAAATATAATATAGATTATGAAAAATCTAATGATAATGGTACAGTTATATATGTAGCAAAAGATAAAAAATTTATAGGTTATATTGTTGTATCTGATATAATAAAAGAAGAAACAAAAGAAACTATAAATAATTTATATAAATTAGGAGTTTCTAAAACAGTAATGTTGAGTGGTGATAGAAAAGAAACAGCAAAATTTGTTAGTAATAATATTGGTTTAAGTGATTTTTATTCTGAATTATTACCACAAGATAAAGTAACTATTTTTGAAAAAATAAAAGAAGAAAATAAAAATGGTAAAGTTGCCTTTGTTGGTGATGGTATAAATGATGCCCCTGTAATAGCTATGTCTGATGTTGGTATATCTATGGGTGGTGTTGGTTCAGATGCTGCTATAGAAGCTTCTGACATAGTTATAATGAATGATGATTTATCAAAAATTAAAGATAGTATAATTATTAGTAAAAATACGATAAATATAGTGAAATCTAATATAATATTTTCTTTAACTGTTAAATTCACTGTTTTAGCTTTAGCAATATTTGGGTATGCTACAATGTGGTTAGCTGTTTTTGCAGATGTTGGAGTTTCAGTTATAGCAATATTAAATGCTATGAGAAAAAAAATATAGAATAGAGTTAAAACTCTATTCTATATTTTTACTATAAAAATTTTCTAAAAATTCTGATACTGGTAAAGGTTTTGAATGTAAATAACCTTGAACAATATCACAATTCATTTCTCTTAATATATTTTCTTGTTCAATAGTTTCTACACCTTCAGCAGTAGTTTTTATATTCAAATCTTTACACATAGAAATTATATTTTTCATTATAATTTCATTAGTAGTATTTTGTCCTAAATTTTTTACCATTGTTTTGTCTAACTTAAGACCATCAAAATCAATTTCAGATAAAATAGTTAAATTACTATATTTAACTCCAAAGTCATCTAATAATATACTAATTCCCATTTTTTCAATATCTTTAAGTACAATACAAATAGCTTGTTTTTCTAAATCACCAATGCTTTCTGTAACTTCTACTTCCACATATTTATAATCTATATTATATTTATTTTTTATATCCAATACCATTTTAATAATATCTTCTTGTAATAAAGTTCTTCTAGAAAAGTTTAAAGAAATAGGAATAAGTGGTTTATTTTCATTTTGCCAAGATTGTAATAATTTACAAACTTCTTCAAAAACAAATAAATCTATATATTGTATAATATAATGATGTTCTAAAATAGGTATAAATTTATCTGGAGGTATATATCCACCTTCTGGATTTTTCTTTCTTATTAAAGCCTCAGCACCATATAATTTATCATTTTTAAGTGATATTTTAGGTTGTAGAAAAATTTCATATTCATTTGATTCAATAGCAAGCATTAATTCAGTAAATAAAGTATTTCTCTTATAAATATTATTAGTTATAAGTTCTCTACCTTTATTACTCTCCATTTTTCTAAAATAAATTGAAGAATTAACAAGATAACTTAATTCCTTTTCATCACTACTCCAGACTTTACCATAAGTCATAGATAAACCTACTTTTTCTAGTGATTTTGATAATATTTCAATTTCTTCCAAAAATAACTCATATTTTATATTTTTCATTATTATTAAGAATTCATTACCATTCAATCTAAATATTGGTTTATGATAAAATTGAGTTTTTAAAATTTCAGCTAAATTTAATAAAACTTGGTCTCCTGCTAATACTCCTGCTGTATGATTAATAGAATTTAATTCATTTAAGGCTAAACATAAAACACCAATATTTTTTATGTTATCAGCATCATAAGCCATTTCATAACTTCTGTAAGCATTTCTATTTAAAACACCTGTAAGGTTATCATAATTTTTTTCAAAATTTAATTCCATCTTTAAAGTATTTTTAATAATTTCTTCACTTATAAAATAAGAAATATTATTTGAATATTCTTCTATCTTATCATAATAAATACTTTCTTCTATTTTATTATTATTTAAACATATTATATATCCAATATGATTTTTATTATTTATTATAGGTATAATTAACATATTATATAAATGAAATTTAATCATTATATTATATAAGTTATAAGATATAGAAATAGCTTCTTGTTCTCCATTTAAAACTCTTACATTGTTTATAGGAGTTGATAAAAATTCATCACTAATAATTTCGGATAACTTTGATTTTATATCATAAGATAAACTTGTTTTTGTAAGAGAATAAGTAGATATATGATCATTTTTATCTATTTCAAAAACAAATCCAAATTCTGATTTATATAAACTACATATTAATTCTAATATAAAATTTATATTATCTTCATAGTTATATTTTTTAGAAAGATGTGATATAGCAGAAACTATACTTCTACTTATGTCTTGATTTATATTGTCATTTTTTCTTTCATCAACTAAAGATATACTTGTAGCTAATGTAAACATACATTTTTTTTGATTAAATAATACAAGTTTATTTTTCAATAAAAAGTCTTTATTTAATACCTTATTATATTGGTTCCAAACAAAAAAATCTGTTGAATTCCAAAATATACTTTTGCAAAGATTACAAGGTCTTTCTCTATTATGTATAAGTTTATAACATTCTATATTAATACATTCTTCTTTAGTTTTATTTAACATTTTAAAGAAAGCATCATTACCATCTACAATTTTATAATTAAAACAATCTATAACATAAGCTATTGAGTCACCTTCATTAGCAACTAATTGATTAATATTATTATAATTTTTAACTTTATTTTCTTTATTATTAATTAATTTAGTTTTAAAATGTTCATAGTTTTCATCTAAAATAAGATTATTCCAATAAACAAGATTTTCACCATTTTCAATATTTTTTAAATTATATAAAGCTTTATTACAAGCACTATATATTTTTAAATAATTACTTTTATTACTTAAACAAGCACCTATATTACAAGGTATATATATTTCTTGAAAATCTTTAACTCTCAAATAAAATTCTGAAATTTGTACTTCTATATCCTCTTTATTATTGTTTTTCATAAAAACAACAAATTTATTAGTGTTTATTCTTCCAATAACACCATCTTCAAAAATATATTTTAATAAATTACCTGTATATTTTAATATTTCATCACTTATAATATTACCATTTAAATTTTTGATATTTTTAAAGTCTTCTATTTCTAATAATAACATACAAAATATATCATTTTCTTTACAATTATTAAAAATATTATTAATTTCTTCTTATATATATTTATGATTAAAAAGCCCTGTTAAATTGTCAATACCACTATCAAAATTTAACATTAATTCATTTCTTTTTCTATCTTCTATATCTCTTAAATATAATAATGCTAATATTTATTTCTTATATGGTTCTTGAAAAAGATTTACAGTTAATTCTAACCACCTAGCCGTTTCTTTAGCGATAATTCTTCTAAATTCACATTTTATAGTATGTTTATTATTTTTATAATGATTTAATAAATTTTCACTATTTAAAGTGTTCATATAAAGTTGCACATCATCAGGATGTATAACTTTATGTACATTTCTTTCTAATACTTTACTTATAGTAAGTGAGTCTATAACTGGATTATAAATATTCCATAAACCACCTGTACGTAAAAACCTATCTTTAGAAATATTTGCCTCACCATAAGCAACCATTTCTTTTAAAATGGATTTATAAAATTTAGATTCTGTAACATAAGCCATTTCCATTTCTTTTAAACTATTTATATTTTCTAGTGTACCAATTACAACATTTGATACTTCAGAAGATATTTCTTCTTTTGACAATGTCAGTCTAAACCAAGTATATTCACCATTTTTATTTTTCATTTTAAGTTCACATACAGATTTTTTATTTCCATTATTTATTCGTTCAAAAGTATCTAAATATATTTCTTTGAAATTTTCATGAACATTTCCATTTTCTAACCAAATATAAGGAAAGTTTTCTAAATTATATCGTTCTTTATATAATTGACCATAATGTGTGTGTATATAAGCTGTATTACTATCTTGATACCATTCAAATATTTCATTTTCTGTTTTAGATAAAACAACTTTCATTTGATATAAATCATTTATATTTTGATGATACCCTTTTATAGTAATAATACCATTATTAGAACTAATAAGTTTTCCACAACATCTTACAATTATATCACCTAATTTAGGGTGACGCCAAGGGTATTGTATTTCTATTAATTTATTACTATCATAAATTTTTTTAATAGCATTTTCAACATAAGAATAATATCCTTTATGTATTCTTGAATACCAAAATTCATAGTTTTTTTCTGGTAAAAAACATTCAGTAATACCCATTAGTTGTAACATTGTATCATTACAATACATTTTGTTTAAACCTGTATTGTTATCTATTTCTATACTCCATAAACCTAATTTACTGCTATCTAATATATCAATAAAATTAATCCAATTAAAAGGGGAATTACTTCCAATTTGTTTCATAAAATCTCTCCTCAATAAAATTAATTACTTTTCATTTAATAATTTATCTTTTTTTATAGTATTCTCTATAGCTTTTACTATAATTTGTTGAAAATTATTTTCTTCTAATGTACAAATTCCTTCAATTGTAGTACCCCCTGGAGAACAAACATTGTCTATTAACTCCCAAGAATGTTTATTACTATTTTTTAACATATTAGCACTTCCAATAGTAACATCTATAGCTATTTGTAAAGCCTCTTTTTTATTTATACCCGTTTTTTGAGCACCTTTTGCAATAGAGTCTAAAAATAGATATATGTAAGCAGGACTACAACCTGCTATAGCTGTAAATATACTAAATTTTTCTTCTGGAATATAAAAAAGTGAGCCAATTTTTTCAAATAAATAAGTAACTGTATTTAAATTTTCTTCTTTTATATTATCATAACAATAAGCAGATGTAGATAAACATATTTCTGCATTAATATTAGGCATAATTCTTACTATACCAACATTATTATCTATTATATTTTTTATATCTTTTATTGATATACCTGCTGCAATAGAAATAATTGTTGGTTTATATAAATTTATATAATTTTTTAAATCATTTAGTACTTCTAAAAATATATTTGGCTTAATAGCAAGTATTAAAAAATCTATATTTTGTAAAAGTTGTTCATAATTTAAACATATATTTACATTAAAATCTTTTTTATATTCATTTAGCTTTAAAGTATCAATGTCATATATAAATATATTATTACTATTTATACCATTAGCTAAAAAACCTTTTAATATAGCCCCACCCATATTTCCAATACCTAAAAACCCTATATTCATTTAATCACCAACTTAAAAATATTTTTTTATTTATTATACATAAAATTTTATAATAAGTCAATTTAATGAAATATTATTATATATTTTCATATAAAGTACTAGCTTCTTCTTTTTTAATTATATCTTTAACAGCTAAAACTTTTATTTTAATAGAATTATTTCCTAAGTTTATTTGTATAATATCCCCTACTTTAACATCTAAAGAAGCTTTTGCAACTTTATTATTAACTAAAACACGACCAGCATCACAAGCCTCATTAGCAATAGTTCTTCTTTTTATTATTCTAGAAACTTTTAAATATTTATCTAATCTCATAGTTTTACTCCTTTAATCAATTGTTTTTTGTTCTCCTTTTAAAAAGGTGTAGACATTTTTGTCTACACCTTTTTAAAAGGATAACAAAAAACAATTAATTAAAGGAGTAAAACTATGAGATTAGATAAATATTTAAAAGTTTCTAGAATAATAAAAAGAAGAAC
>CALWDX010000082.1 GCA_944376805.1 uncultured Clostridia bacterium | reverse complement strand
TACAAATAAACTTACCTTTGCCACTTATAATTATATGTATAATATAAGTAGAATTAATTAATTTACCAAAAGAAAATTCAGATTTACATTTTTGATATCCACAAAATACTAATTTTAAATCTAAAGGCAAAAAATTATCTAATTGTAAAATATTTTCTTTACACATATAATACCTATTATTAAACTATAAACTTTGATATACCTATTTCTTCATACCAATTATATTTCTTTAAATTTCCATTTATATTCCAAGTAGATAGACAAGTATTATTTATCCAATCGATAGGTTCAATAATATCAGTTTGTTTTGAATTTATTTCTAGTAATCTTTTTAAGTAATCTATTTGTTCTTTATTTAATTTAGTTAAATTAGCTGATATAAACATTGGTGTTCCACTATTTGCTACTAATTCTGCCCATTTTTTATTTAATTCCCAAGGTATCTGTTCTGTTATTCCAACACAATCTACATCTATATCAAAAAATGTTTTATGTTGAGAAAGTCTAAAAGCTAAAGTATTTATACCATATTTTCTTGTTCTTTCCCAACATATGCCACTAACATTATCACCTACTCGTTGTAAATGCATTAACCCAGCTCCTAAATGTTCAATACAATTACAACCTAAAATATAACTTTTATTATTAGTAGCTTCTAAAATTTTTGAATAAAATTGTATTATTAATTCTGCTGTTGTTTTTGTTTCATCATAAAAACTCCATTCTTTTTCTATTTTACTAGGATTTAATTCAAAGCCCCAATATCCTAAAATATCTACTGTTGAAAAATCATGTTTAATAAGTTCATATCCCCAATCAGTAATATCTTTTATTATATTGGCAATATAATCTAAAACTTCTGGTACAGATATATCTAAAATATTATTATCCTTTTTTAATCTCCAATTTATTGGTAATTGCTTATCTGATGTATGTAAAAGTCTTACCCATATACCTGGTCTACAATTATTTTCTTTTATTTTATATGCTAATTTCTTCATATCTGGAAATTTTTCATTTCCTTTATACCAAGGTCCACCATTATATTCATTTAATTTATGTGCTACTTGCCAACCATCATCTATAACCATAAAAGGCTTATTTTTTATATTATTATTTACAATTTTTGATAATTCAATAGTATCTCTAATAACCATATCTTCAGATATATTACCATATGCATAATACCAATTATTAAATCCATAAATAGGCTCTTTAGGAAAAATAGCATCATCACACATTTTTTTACAAAATTCTTTACTTACTAAAAAACTATTAATATTTTTATATTCTAAATTTACAATAGAACAAATTTTTAATTCTCTATCTAGTAAATTAACACCTTTTGTTCCATTTCTTACATCTAGCCATAAAGTAATACCTTGTAAATCCATTTGCCAAAAACAAAATGCATTTGCTCTTACTTTTACTCCATATCCAATAGTAGTATTATTTTCATTTTTTAGAAAATACCAAGGCATAAATCTATCTGGTTGCATACCTTTCCATTCTAAATCACCATATGCTCTTTCAAAAGCATCACTTAAAATTTTTGTATGTTCTGTTATATTAATATCTATATTCCATCTAAGTTTTATATATTTTATTCTTGATTTTTCAGCTTTTAAAAATATGTCCATTTGATTATCATTAATAATATTAAAATTTACTTCTATATCTGCTATTTTACTTTCATCTTTTATTAAATTTAATTTAAAATCTTCTTTTTCAGTTTCTATAATTAATAAATTAGGTTTTTTAATAATATTACTCATAAAATTTTTCTCCTTTTTATTTTATTATAGCATATAAAAAATAAATTCTAAATAGTTGAATGTTTTATCTTTATGTTTAAATGTGTCATTTGAATAAAATATTAAAATTAAAAAAAGATAGAAAAAATTTTCTATCTTTAAAAATTATTATATATTAAATTTTGTAATTCATTTATAAAAGAACATATATGAAATCCATCACATACTGAATGATGAACTTGTATAGATAAAGGTAGTAAATATTTATTATTTTCTTTAAAATATTTGCCCATTGTAAATATTGGTAATAAATAATTATACCCTTCTTTAAGATTTAAATTAAAGCTTTCAAAAGTAGCCCAAGGTATCATAGAAACATTAAAACTATTTACTGGTATATTATCTTTAGCAATCATACCAACATTATTTCCAAATTTTTTTATATCTTCTTCATAATACATACAAAATTTGTAATAATCCTTATCATAATTTGTCCATAAATTAGAAAAAGTTTTTGTTTCTTTATTAAATATAGTATAACAAGGTAGCATTTCATCAAAAATAATTATGTTACCTTTACTATCTGTAGATGTTTTAAATTCATCATATTTATTTACAATAGTAGTAATTAAATAAAGCATTGTTGGATATAATTTTAAGTTTTTATTTTTTATATTACTTATATCTAATTTTACATTCATACTATAAGTACAAGGTATTTTTTCATAATAATGTTCAAAATATTCTTTCCTATGCCAATTATCTAAATCAATATATCTATAATTCACTATTATTCTCCTTAAAAAATATAATTATTACATTATTGTATAATATTATTTATTAAAAATCAATATTAAATAATTGTATTATTAATTTTTATAAACTTATTTTCCCATATTGTTCTTTATTCAACACTAATAATAAATTCAAATTGTTTTTTCTGGTCAATACTTACTTTTTCTCCACAATAATTTCCCCATTCTAAACTTTTATAATATTCACCAAGAGAAATTTCTAAAATATCCTTATTACTTTTTGATTTATTTACAAATGCTGATAAATTATCACTTAAAGAATTTACAGTAATCATATTAAATAAGCTATCTTCTAAAGTATATTTTATTATATTTGTTCTTTTAACTTTAAAATCATTAGTAACTAAATTTTGTATTTCATTATCTTTTTCAAATAAAAAGTAATTTGTCATATCTTGTTCCCAATTCCATTTTGGTTTAATTCCATATTCATCAGAATATATGTTGGAGTTTTCTCTTTTAGCAAATGCAGTTCCTTTATTTCTACCAATATGATTATCAGGATATGTAGAATATAGTCCATTTCTTTCCCATTCTATTTTTGTTATATCATTTTCTAAATCTATTTTAACACCAAAATCTATAAATTCATCTAATAACTCATCATTATTTAAAGTGTTAATAGTAAGTTTTAATTTTTCTCCATTAAATTTTCCTTTTATAATACAATTCAAATTATTACTATATTCTTGTTCTAATGTAAATATAACAAATCCTTTATCTAGTTTATAATCTATAATACTATTTTTAATTATATTAATATCTTTATCAAAAAACAAACTAATTCCAGAAAATACTTTTAATCCTTTATTATTAATAATTTCTATTAAACCACTATTCAAATTTAATTTTAATGAATTTTTATCAGAATTAAACATAATAAAATCATTTTCTACTAATTGTACTAAATTTTTATTATTATTAAATTCAACTTTGTTTTCATTTTCTTCTTTATATAATAAATAATTATCTATTATATAATCATTTTGATAAAAACTAATATTTAAAGTTTTTATATTTTTAGTATCTATATTTAAAATTATATTTCCGTTACTATGTGGTATTATATTTTCTTTAATTATATCATCATATAAAATATTGTTATTTTCATCTAAACATTTAATTTTTATTTCATTTAAATTTGTATGGTCAAACCAGTTTTCCAAATATAAATTTACTTTATCACTAATAGTACTTTTTTCTTCATCTAATCTAATAGGAGAAAATGCTTTTTTAGTTAAATATGCCTCTGGTTTTTCTCTACCATAAACATCTAAAACAGCTCCCCATTCACCATAACCAGCACATTGACCTTTAGTATGATTTTGATGTTTTTCTTCTGTATTATTTGGTATATAGAAAATTTCATCAATAGCACCCCATAATGCACAACCTAAAGCACCATCTGTATTAAATATTTTTTCCCAACCTCTTTTAATACTTTTACCCCAAGCATTACGACTACCATTTTCTTTTTTCAAAGTATCTAAATTATAACAAGAAATATGAGCAAATTCATCATGTAAATGAGGTATTTCATTACTACCCAATTCTTCTGTATCTATATTAGCATAATGTCTACTATAAATATCATATGGTAAAGGTGTTGTTTTTACACTATAAGGATAACTAAATATTACAGGTCTAGTTTTATCAACTTCTTTTACATATAAATATTCTGTTCTAAAAGCGTATGTTTTTTCAAAGCCAGATTCATTTGCTAAAGACCATATTATAATACTACAATGATTTCTACTACTTTCTATCATTTCTGAAAATGTACTTATAAATTCTTGAGGCTCATTATAAATATCAAATCCATTATCACCTTTAAAACAAGCGGAATTTTCTTGTTCTACATAAATACCATATTCATCACATAATTGTAAAATATATTCACTAGCTGGATAATGAGAAGTTCTAATATGGTTTATATTATTTTTCTTATATGAAAGTATTTCGTTCTTTATTTCTTCATTATTCATACAACGTCCATATTTATAAGAAACATCATGACGACAAACTCCTCTTAATTTTATTTCTTTACCATTAATATATACTTTATTTTTATCAGTATTTCTCATACCACCATAGCAAATATGTCTAAACCCTAGTTTATATGAATTTGTTTGCATAAATTCACCATCTGCAAATAAACTTACTTTTAAAGCATATAAATTAGGATGTTCTGCGTCCCATAATTTTGGAGTTTCTACATTAGTTGATATTTCTGCTACATAACTTTTACCATATTGTTGTTGAATATTATTAATAAATCTTTTTTCATATTTTTTATCATTTTCATATGCTTCAAGATATTCTTTTGCCCAATTTTCACAATATTTAATTTCAAAATTATAATTAGTATCATCAACTATATAATCATTATTTATTTCATATTCTTCTTTTTTAACTAATTCATTTAAATTATTAAACAATTCAATTTTTAATTTTAAATTATCTGTAAAAGAATTAATTTGTACTTTTGTAGATAAAGTAGCATTTTTGTAATCTTCATCTAAAATAGTATCTAAATGAACTCTTGATAAATGATTTTTTGGTAATGTAAATAATGTTATATTTCTAAGTATTCCCCCTATATTATGATGTGCATAATAACTTGCCCAAGCTGAATCACTTAATTTTTCTCCATCTTTATTCCAAGTACCTATTTCGCTTCCCTCTATATCAGCAACCCCAACTATTAATGTAACTTTATTATTTTTTACAAAATCAGTTATATCACAATTCCAAGGTGTAAATCCTCCTATATGAGTAGTTACATATTTATTATCTATCCAAATTCTACAATGAGAATATACTCCTTCAAAATATAAAATAATTCTGTTTTCTTTAAAATCTTCTGGTATTTCAATTACTCTTTTATAATAATATTCTATATTATTTTTTATATTAAAACCTTGCATTAATAAAGATGATGGTACAATAACATTATTCCATTCTTTATTATCTAACTTTGAAAAATCATAATCTTGATTTTTACTAAAAGGTGATGGTATATCTTCTATTTCTTCAAATAAAAATTTCCATTCATTTTCAATTTGATTTGTAAGTAATACTTTATTATTTAAAATATTATTAACTTTTTCTGGAATAGCTTTTATAATTGGTGTAGTCCAAATACTATTATAAAAATTACTAGTTTTTATCATATTAAATCCCTCTCTAATTTCAATATTGTTTTCTAAAATCTTTAGGAGATAAACCTATCTTATTTTTAAAAATTTTGCTAAAATATTGAACACTATTATAACCAACTTCAATAGATATATCAGAAATAGATTTTTTACTATATCTTAATAATTTTTTGGCTTTTTCTATTCTTAATGATGTTATATAATCAATAGCACTAAATCCTATTTTATTTTTAAAAATTTTTCTCATATATCTAGAACTTATATGATATTTTGTTGCTAAATCTTCTAAATTAATATCTTCATCATATTTATTATTTATATAAAATAGTATTTTATTTAAAATATCATTTTCATAATCAGTATTTAAGTAATAATTATTTTTAATATATAATGATAATAATATATACAATTTATTTTCTTCTAAATCTAATAATATTTTATTATAATAATCTTGCTCATTTTCTTTATACTTTATTAGATTTTTTAAAACTTCACATATATCATAACTACTATTAACCTTATAAAAATAATTTAAATTAAAAATTTCTAAATTTTTAAAATCATTTTCAATTTTAGATAGTTTTATAAATTGTTTTATAGTACAACCATCTATACAATCAACTATAAAATTATGTTTTAACATAGGTGGTATTATAATACAATCGCCTTTACGCAAAGCTACTTTTTCTTCATTTATATTCATAATACATCTTCCACTATCAATATAATTTATTTCATAATAATTATGATTATGTTCATTATATATATAATTAGATGAAAATTTTAATTTTTTAATAATAATTTTGTTCAATATTTTACACTCCTTATATTATAATTTTATATTAATAAATATTTATTTTCTATAAATTTATATTATTTTTAATTAATTATTTTATACTTTTCGGAACAACTATTTTAATATTAATTAACTAAAAAATGATAGAAATAATAACTAATGTTATATCTTTCTATCACTCTTTTATATTTTAAATCTATAATCTTAATTGTTTAAATCATATTTTATATCACTATAAATTCACTAGCAACCCTATCAATTAAATACCACCACAAATATATAACCCATACTTTTTATAAGTCATAAACAATAGGTTTTAATATATGATATTTATTATGTATAATTTAATTATATTTTTAATAATTTTTTAAAAAATCTATTTAAACTTTCATATTGCTGGAACAATGCAATAACTGCATTTATAGTAACAATAATATAAAATACAGAAATAGATAAACCATTTCCTGTATTTATCATTTGTACTAACCATAATATGCTACCACTTACACCAGAAAAAAATGTTATTAAATAAGCACTTTTATAACAAAAAGCAAGTAATAAACAAGATGTAACTGTAACTACAAAAAAGAAATCATCTACAATAATATTACTACTGTTTAATTTTTGCAATACAAAATACATTATTAAAGAAAGTACAATCATAAATATACTAACTATAAATATTTGTTTTTTATTTAAAGATTTCATTATAGCTTCAGAAACTTCTTTTTTTCTAGTCCAAGATATATAACTATATATAGCCATAGGTATTTGTATAAAAATCATAAAAAATGCTGTTGCATAAACTTGTGTTTGTATAGATAAAATACCATTTAATATTGCATAAATAACTCCAAATATAAATCCAATAGGGTTATTTATAGATACTAAAAAATTAAAACAAATACCTATACAAGAGTTTACAATAGAAAATAAACTATCATTTCCTATTATACCTACTAACAAAATTATAACAACTTGTATTATTAAAAGTTTTTTCATAAAAGCTCCTTTTCAAATATAAAATCTTCTAGACTTTTCTAGAAGATTTTATATAATTAATCTATTAAATCATAAATGTTACAACTCTACCAAAGTCATTTCTCATACTATTAAATACAGTATCTACATCTGAATTATCTTCCATAGTTAAACTATAACAATACTCTGTTGCTCCAGATAAATCCATTTTAAAGTTAGTTTCCCAAATATTATTCATTATCCAAGAATAAACATTTCTTTTATTGTTTTCTTCTTTATTATCACAAAGTAATATTGGGTGATGTTCTAACTCTCCCATATAGAGCATAGGTGCATCTATTGTATTAATAGAAATATTAGTTTTTTCACCTTTATAAAATACTCCTGTATCTACTAAATAATATTCCATACAAGTACCTGGTATTTGTTCAACACCTGGTTTAAATGTAACTTTACCTTTATCAATAAATGTTTCTTTATCGCCTAAATTTAAGGCTAAAGGTAAGAAAATATTTTCTATATCTTCACTAAAAGTTTTAGCTATTTTATATTTAAAGTCTATTTTAGGTATATCATTATAAAGTTTTATAACAATAGAACTAAAATAAGTCCCCTCTAATTTATAAATAAGTTCAATAGTTTTAAATATTTTGCCATTATCTATAATTTTAATATCATCTAATTCACCAATATATTTTTTAGCGTGAAGCCCTCTTATATTTCTACCAACAAGTCTTCTTTCCTCATATACATCAGTTCTTATTTCTGTATTTTCATATATAGGTGTAAAAAATTTGGCATCACCATTTAAAAGCATTTCTCTATCTTCTTTTTTATTATAAAAAGATGTAATACCCTCACCTATTTTATAGCTAATTTTAAAGTAGTCATTTTCTATAAAATAAGGTAATGTATAAGTTACTTTATCATAATCATTTACAATATCTCTTACTCTTTCAGAACCAGAATAAGCAACCCTTGAATTAATTATATCTTTAGCTTTTTCTACTTCTTCAAAGCTATAAATTTTTTCTTCAAGTGGTGCAAAATCATCAACAAAACTTATTAAAACGCCTCTAGGGTGTGAAGATGTTTGAGCCTCTAAAACTTTACCTGTTTTATCATCAGTTATTTTAATATCACCAAATCCCCAAACTTCAATATAAAATTCTACAAGACATTTTTTAGCTTCATTAACTGTATTAATAGCTTTTATTTTACCTTGTCTGTCATAGTATCTTAATTTATCACCTTTGTTATGTAAAATTCTATTTAAGTTTTTATAAACTGCTTCGTGAATTTTAGATGCATAGCTTATATTTCTCATATCAAGATTTAAAACCATTGTATCATAAGGGTTTGTAATTGTAGAAGAATGTCCCCAAGTATGTTCAGCATAAAGCAAAAAGTTGTCTTCTGCTTCTCTTTCAAATTTTGCATTTATATATTTTTTCTCTGGGTCTAGCCTGTTACAAAGGTTATAAATATTTTGAGCCTCTTTATAGTGTTTTACTGCATAAGGTGTACTAGGTACGCCATGTGCCCACCAGTCAGTTAAATCACCTTTATAAGTTTTTGCATCTTGTACTTTATCTTTAATTTTTTCATAAAGTTGTGTAACAGTAACCATTTCTATATTAATTGTATCACCATATTTTTCATTAAATTTAGCTATTGTTTCCATTATATCTGTATTAGGTGGTGCATTATCACTAAATACACCAGAAACAGAAACAGGTATAAAATCATATTTATAACCATGTTTTTCGCAAAGTTCTATATAGTCTTGTATATTATTTTTAAGCATTTCTATATGACTTAGTTTTTCACCACTACCAACATAATTTTGAGTCATAAAGTTTTGATGTTTATTTTCAACAAGACCTAAAACATTTCCTAAATTATAATGTTCTCCACTCCAAACAAGTAATTTTTTACCTGATTTACTTTCCCAAAAATAAGGTTTTTGATTTTGGTATAAAGGATACATACCATGATGACAATGTATATTAGTATAGAAAAATTCAATTCCATTATCTAAAAATACATCTAAACTTCCTAGTGATATACCATTTACATCAGCGTTCATAGCCACATTAACATTTACATCTTTTTCTTTATAAAAATCACAAAATTCTTTTGTTCTTTTATTTAAAACATCTACATCTACAAGGTCATTAAAATTTAAATATGTAGCAGATAAACCAATATTACCTTTTTTAATATATTTAATAAAATCTTCTTTTTCTTGTTCTGTTGCTTCTTCTAAAAATTGTTCTACACAAAAATAAGTTTCACAATTCCATTTAAAATCTTTTATAACACTATTTTCTTCATATGCTTTATTTAATCTT
Organism: uncultured Clostridia bacterium; assembly: GCA_944376805.1. GTDB lineage: Bacteria > Bacillota > Clostridia > Lachnospirales > CAG-274 > Tyzzerella. The sequence goes on along the minus strand of CALWDX010000082.1, from coordinate 4,143 downwards.
TAATAACAGATTTTATATAATTAGCTTGATTATACAATATTTTTTCTTGTAAATCTGTGTAACCTATATCTGTATGAGAATGGTGTACTACATATATATTATATTTCTTATTTGACATAAAATAGTCCTCCAAAATTTTAATTAATTTATGTTAAATAATATACACTTTTATAATATATATTTCTAATGCTATAAAAACAAACTAATACTATATTGATTTATTTTAAAAAATTTTTATTTATATCTCTATATTGTCTTGGACTAACTCCATATTTCTGTTTAAAAACTCTATTAAAATATGACATATTTTCAAATCCACAACTTAAAGCAATATCCAAAATTTTATCATCTGTTAAACATAATAAAGAAGCTATTTTTTGTATTCTTAAATTATTTATTAAATCTGTTGGTGTAGTATTATAATATTTTTTTAATTGTCTTGTTAAATGTTCATGAGATTTTCCACATATTTCTATAAAACAGTCTAATCCTATAATATAGTTTTCTTCTTTTTGCATTTCTAAATATGCATATTTTAGCCATTTTGGGATAGTATCCTTATTTTCATCAAAAGATTTTTTAGCTATTATAAAATCATATACTATACTTTTTATTAAATGTATATTTAATTCATCTGTATTATCTATTCTATCAAGCAATTTAATTTTTTCTTTAAATATATTAAAAAATTTTTCATCTAGTTTAAATGGTGTATATATACTTTCAATATCTATACTTTTTATATCTTTAAAACAAATTTCAAAAAATTTTTCTTCAAATACTATATTTCTTAATATATTATTTTTATTTTCATTAGTTACTAAATAGTGTGCATCTGTTGGTTTTATAAAATGTACATACCCTTTGTCTAAAATAAATTTCTTTTCATTATTATATTCTATAAAGTCACCACTTGTTACAGTTATAACCTCATAAAAATCGTGAGTATGATTTCTATTTATACTATTATTAGAAAATTTAAAATCTGCTGTATAATAACATCTATTATTTATTTGATGAGTTTCTTTAAATTTTAAATAATCCATTTTTATCTCCTTCATAAAAAAATATTTATTTTAATATAATATTAATTTAATAAAGTATTGTATTATATATTTTCTTAAATATCCTATCTCTTCTATACATTGCATAATTTGATACTTTTCACTATATGTATTATCTTGTAAATAATCTATTGCAATATTTGTAATATAAAATGGTAATTCTTTTATTTATTCTTATAATAAAAGTGTTACTAACTGCATATTATACTCCATTAGTTCAATATATTTATATATGATATAATATCTTAATATTTACAACTATACTTGTCAAGGATATAATTTATTTAAATAAAATATTAAAGAAAGATTAGTATGTATAGATTAATTCAAAGTATGTCAATCAAAATCATAAAATTTTTATAAAAAATTTTTAATATATTTAATTTTCATATATTTTATAAAAACTAATTTTTTAAAAATTTTTATTTAATAATTTTACTAAAATATCAAAAATGATAGAAATATTAAATATACTTAAATACTTCTATCATTACAATTTCTTCTTAAATTAATATATATTTAGTAATACTTTAACTTTTAATTAATAAAATTTAACATTACCTGAACCAAGTATATTTTCTAAATCTACTATATCATCAATATGCCCAATATAAGTATAATTATATGAATTAGAAAATGTTTCATAAAATATAACTAAACAATTATCACCATATAACATAATATCTCCTTTATTAATTTTTTCTGGTTTATATGTATTAGTTGTCAAGTTTTTAGGAAGATAATAATATTTTTCATTTCAATTTAATTCTGACATATAAATTTCCATAGGTAACATTTCAAGCAATTCATCTACTGTCTTGCTATTATCTAGTGTTACACTTAAACTTTTATCTCCTATTAAAATATTCATAGTTTTTTCTTCTAATTGTTCTGTAAACAAAATCTCACTATTATTTATTGAGCTATTATTAGTTATAGTAAAGTGTGTAGAAAATATTACACTACAAATTATAAATCCACTTAAACAAGTTTTTAAATAATACAAAACAATATCCCCATTCATTAATTATTATTACATACTTTCTTTTAAAATTTTAACAATATCTTCAGAAGCTAATTTTTTATAACCACCATCTAATATAAATGTACTATTTGCAATATCTTGTATCATATCTTCAGTTACACCAAGTTCTGTTATATTCATAACTAAACCAAGTTGTTTCATCCAGTTTTCCATAGCTAATAAACCTTCCATTGCAATATCTTCATCTGATTTTTCATTAGGATTTATATCCCATACATTTATTGCAAATCTTTTAAATTTTTCTAATCCATAATTACATATGTAACGATAATAAGGTATAGAAATAGCTGAAAGTGTCATACCATGAGTAGCATCAGTATAAGCCCCTATTGATTGTCCTATCATATGTACCATCCAATCTGTTGATTTACCTTTTGATACCAAAGTATTTAATGCCCAAGTTGAAGTCCACATAATATTACTACGTGCTTCATAATTTTCTGGTTCATTTATAGCAATTTTTGAACTATGAATTAATGATTTCATTAAACCTTCCATAATATAATCTGAAGTACAATCATCATTATTTGAAAAATATTGTTCAGTAATATGATTTAATGTGTCATAAATACCTGCAATCATTTGATATTTAGGTAAACTATAAGTCCATTTAGGATTCATAATAGAAAATTTAGGGAAAACATTATCTCCAAATACATGACCTATTTTTAACTTAGCTTTATGATTAGTAATAACTGCTCCACCATTCATTTCACTTCCTGTTCCAACCATTGTAAGAATACAACCTACAGGTATAATTTTGTTATCAACATCTTCCATTCTAATATAATATTTTTCCCAAGGGTCTTCTTCACACCAAGCAGAAACAGATAATGCTTTTGAATAATCACAACAAGAACCCCCACCTACAGATAAAATTAAATCAATATTATTATCTTTAGCAATTTTACATCCTTCATAAAGTTTTTCTACAGTAGGATTAGGCATAACATTTGGCAATTCAAAAATATTTTTACCACAACTTTTTAAAATAGAAATAACTTGTTCATATAAGCCAATTTTTTTAATAGAATTTTTACCATATACTAATAATATGTTATCACCATATTTACCAAGTTCCACACTTAAATTATTTAATGCATCTTCACCAAAATATAAACGAGTTGGATTACAATAACTAAAATTTCCTAACATAACTATATCCTCCTAAAAATTGTATTATTTTATTAAAATAAAGTAAATATTACAATATATTTACTATTTTATTTTCTTTATAACTTTAGCTGGTACTCCACCAACAACTGTATTTTTAGGTACATTTTTAGAAACAACAGCACCAGCTGCTATAATTGCCCCATCTTCAATAGTAACACCTGGTAAAATTGTTGCATTAGCTCCAATCCAAATATTTTTACCAATATTTATAGCACGTGGAAAAATATTTCCTCGTAATGTAGGTTCAAATTGATGATTTAAAGTTGCTAAAACTACATTATGTCCTATTAATGTACCATCTCCAATAAAAACTCCACCTTGGTCTTGTATTTTACAGCCACTATTAATAAATACATTATCACCAATAGTTAAATTTTTACCACAATCTGTATAAAATGGTGGAAATAATCTGAAATTTTTACCAACAGATTTATTTGTTAATTCTAAAAAAATATTATATATTTCCTCTTGAGTATTATATTTTGTATTTAATTGCAAAGTTAAACGTATTGCTTCTTGTGCAAGTTCACTCATATATTTATGTATTTCTGAACCACATACTACTTCTTTTCCACTATTCATATATAATAAAAATTCTTGTAAGTTCATAAAATTTCTCCTATATAATTTTAAAATTTTTAATTTCTTATATTATAACACCTAAATATTATAATAACAAATACCTATATTGAATATGTATCTATGCTTTACAAGCATATATGTAATTATTATAATATATTTAGAAAGGATTGATTATATATGGATTTTCGTGTTTTACAATATTTTTTAGCTATTACTAGAGAACAAAGTATTTCTTCAGCAGCAAAATCTTTACATCTTTCACAACCTACACTATCT
>CALWDX010000081.1 GCA_944376805.1 uncultured Clostridia bacterium | reverse complement strand
CCAACACTTATATTACTTGTTTGTAATTGTTCTAATGTATTTATTACTATATCTAATGTATTATTATCTAAAGTTCCAAATCCTTCATCTAAAAAAAATACTTCTAATGGTGCTTTATTTTTAAGTTGTATTTTACTAGATAATGACAAGGCAAGGCTTAAAGATGCCATAAATACTTCCCCACCAGATAAACTTCTAGGACTTCTTATTATTCCCCCATTATAATTATCTTTTATTACAAAACTACCTTCTAAAAGTTCTAAAGAATATTTACTTTGGCTCATATTAAAAAGTCTTTTACTAGCATCTATTACTATATGTTTTAGTTGTCTATTTGCAACATACTCTACAAAAGCTCCACCTTTATTTAAATCTGAAAGCTCTTTTAATAAGTCAAATTTTATTTCTTCTTCTTTTATAATTTTTGTAATATTTTCTATTTTTTTAAATGTTTCTTGCTTTTGAGTTATACTTATTTTTAGTGTTGTTATATTTTTTATAAGTTCACTATTTTTAATATTTAAATCTTGTTTCTTTATAATTATATTTTCAATATTATTTTTTACTTTTATTAAATCTAAATTTTTATCTAAATTTAATTTTTCAAATTCTTTTTCTAATCTTTTTATATTATAATTGTAATCATCAAATTTTTCTCTATAACTTTTTATTTTTTCCTCATAAAATTGTTTTTTATCTTTATTATTGTATATTTCTAATATTTGACTTTTATTTTCAAAATTACTATTTTTTAAAAATACATCTATATAATCACTTTTCTTATTAATACTTTCATTATTTATTTTTAATTTTATTTCAATATCATTTATATTTTTTTCTATATTAAATTTTTCATCTAATATTTTATCTAATAAAATTTTATATTTTTGTTCATTTTCTAAAATATCATTTATATTTTTTTCTATTGTTATTATATATTCTTTAGGTTCTTCATTATATGATAAAGTTTTTATTTTATCATTAATATCTAATATATTAGATTCTTTTTCTTTCTTTTTAGTTTTAAGTAAAATTTCTTCTTTTTCTAAATTAGTGATACTATTAGAAATTTCTATATTTTCTTTATCAAGAAAAACTAATTTTTTATTAATATTTAAATAATTTTCATTGTTTTTATTTATTTTAATTTCTATATTTAATATAAGTTCATATTGTTCATAAAAGTTATTTGTATTTAATTTTTTTGTATAATTATCTAGTTCATTTTTTAAATTTAATAATAAAATATTATTATTATTTAATTCTTTATTTTTTTCTTCTTTTAAATTTATTATGTTTTCATTAGATATTTTAATAGTATTTAATTGTTCATTTAATTTATTTAATTTATTTTCATAATTATATATATTTTTTAAAATATCATTTTCATTAAATATAAATTCAGAAATTATATTTTCATAACTTTCTATGTTATATTTTTTACTAATAATCTTTATATCTTCAATATTTTTATATAGTAAATTATTTTTTAATTTTAAATCATTTATATATTCTAAATTTTCTTTAAGTTTATTTTCATTTTTTAATTTATCACTATTTAAAATATTTATAATATTATCTAAAACAATTTTTACAGGATTTGGGTGTTCTATTGCTCCACAAAGTGGACAAGGTTTATTTTCTTTAAGATTTTCTAATAAATCTTTTAAAACTTCTTTATTTTCTTGTATTTTTATTTGTATATTAAGTTTATCTATTTTTTCTTCTATACTTAAATTTTCATTTAATGTACTTTCTATTATTTTTTCATTTTCTTGTATTTTTTGTTGTAAATTATTAATATTAGTTATAATAATATTTTTTATTGTATTATTTATATTTAATATATCTTTTTCTAATGTTTCAATATTTAAATTATTTTCTTTTATATTATTATCATATACATTTAAGTTTTCTTTTAAATGTTCTATTTTTTCATTTATACTTATTTCTTTATCCTTTAAATCTATTGCATTTTTTAAATCTTCTTTAAAACTAATATTTAGTTTATTTTCTTCATTAAATTTAACTATATCGTCTATTTGTTTTAGTAAAAACTCTTTTTCTTTTTTAATATTAATTATCTTAGACAAATATACTTCTTTTTCTTTAGTTATATTTTTTAAATTATCATTAATATTAAATATATCTCTTTCTAATATATTTTTTTCATCAATTAAAAGTATACATTGTTGTAAATCTTGCTTTATTTTATCTAATTTTGGTTTTTCTTCTTCTTTTTTATTTTTATAAAAATTATACTGCTTTTCTATACTACTATAATCATTTTGTATATTTTCAAATTTTTCTTTTAATATATTTAGATTATTTATATTAATTTTATTTTCTTCTACTATATTATCTAATTCTAATATATATAATGCTATTTTTTCAGCCTCTAAAATAAGATTTAAATTTTTTTCAAAATCTAAAATAGTACTTTCATATGGTATTAAATTTTGTAATTTTTCATTATAAAATAATAAATCTTCCTTCAATTTTAAAACATTATTAAAATATTTTTCTTTTTCTTCTATTTCTTTTAATTCAATATTTATATTATTTAATGTTTGTTCGTTTTCTTTAAGTATATTTTTTTCTTCTTCTATATTATCTAAAGAAATATTACCATATATTTCTATTTCTTTTTTTAATCCATTAATTAAACTCTCTTGTTTACTTCTTTTTTTATTTATTTTATCTTTTAATATATCACCATATTTTTCTAAGCTAAAAATTCTTTGCAACATTTTAACTTTATCGGAATTTTCAAGCATTAAAAAATCACTAAATTTTCCTTGTGGTAAAACAACAGCTTTTGTAAAATCTGAATAACTAAGACCTATTATATTTACTATTTTATCTTCTACTTCTTTATTTTTATCTGCTATAATTTCTTTTTCGTCACTTTTTAAAATAGATAATCTAATTAAATCTAAATTTATTTTTCCTTTAGAATTTCTTTTAAATTGCCTAACTACTTCATAAAAAATTTCTTCTTTACCATTTTTAACAGAAAATATAAATTCAACTTTACCATTATTTACATTAAGATTTAAAAAATCACCATTCCCATTTTTTCCATCATATCTTACAATTTTTCCATATAAAGCTAATGTTATACAATCTAAAATAGTAGATTTACCACTACCTGTATTACCAAATATACCAAACATACCCTTTTCTAAAATTTTAGAAAAGTCTAATTGTTGCATTTCATTGAAACTATTTATTCCCATTATTTTAAGCATCTGTGGTTTCATTTTCTTCCACCTCCTCTTGTTCTATTTCATTTAAAATATTTAAAAATAAATCTAAAATTTCTTCTGGAGCATTTCTACCTTTTTTATAACTATAAAAATCTTTAAATTGTTCTAAAATATTTTTTTCTTCTTCTATTTCATAAATAGCATTTTCTTCTTTATCATTTTTTAATATTATACTTACAATATCTTTTTTAGTTTCTCTTAAATTTCTTATCTGTTCTCCTGTTATAAAATCTTGTGTTAATATTTCAATAAATGTATAACTATCTTTATTAGAAACACTTTTACAAAATTGTAAAGCCTCTTCATAACTATTACATTTAAAAACATCTATAGGTTTATAATCTGTAAGAGTTATTTTTTTTAATATAGGTTGTTCATTTAATTTAATATCTAAAATTAAAACAGCCTTTTCATACCCTATTTCACTTGTACTATATCTAATAGGTGAACCTGAATAATAAGCTAAACATTGTGCATCTTTTACTTGTTGGCATCTATGTAAATGTCCTAATGCTACATAGTGAGTATTTTTAGGAAAAACTTTTGGGTCTATTGCATAAGTTCCACCTATTGATTGTATTTTTCTCTCACTATCTGTTTCTATACCACCTTTTACAAATAAATGAGAAACAATAATATTTATAGTATCACTTTTATAATTTTTTGATAAGTCATTTAAAATATCTTTTATTTTATCAGAAAATTCTTTTTGCATTTCTACTTCTTCATTACTTTTAAATATTACTTCATTAATATTTTTTTCTGTAATATATGGTAATGTTAAAAATACTGCCTTTTCATTATTAATTTCTATTTCAAAAAAACTTTCACCAGCTCTTGTTATTTCAAAATTTTCATATTTACCTACATTAGCAATTGTATTAAACATACCTTGAATAATAATACCAAATTCATATGCTAAAGGTGTTGGGGATATTAACTTACTTGCACTATCGTGATTACCTGCAACTATAATAATAGGTCTTTTACCATTTAAAGATAACCTTTTCATAGCATTAAAAAATAATTTTTCTGCTACTATTGATGGATTAGTAGTGTCATAAATATCACCTGCTATTATTATTAAATCTATCTTTTCATTGTTACAAATTTCTTCTAATTCATCTATAAATTTTATTTGCTCCTCTATTCTTGAATATTTATCTAAATATTTTCCTAAATGCCAATCTGATGTATGTAAAATTTTCAAAAAATCACCTCTTTTTTTACATTTTAAAAGCTGAATACTAAGTCTTCAGCTAAAAATAAATTACGCATTTATATCTATTGCATTATTTTGTCTAGACATTTGTTTATACATCATATCTGCTAAACCTATGCCACCTGTATTTGCCATTTTTTTAGTTAATTCTTCATCTAACATTTCTTCAAACATTTTTTGAGCATTACTTTTTTCAAAAATGCCCCCACTAGAAACAACTGTTTTTTTCATAGATTTAAACATCATATTTAAAAAATAACTTTCAAATTCTACACAAGCTTCTTTAAGTTCTTTATCATCACCATTTTGCATAGCATTATCAAGTATCTGTTTAAAATTTTCTGTTTCTACATTAGATTTTTTAGTTTCATTTATAGTTGCTAAATTTTGTGGACTTATACCTGTTACACTATTTAAGCTCATTTTATCAACTCCTTATTATTTTTTAAGGTTATTAGCTAATTGTAACATTTCATCTGATGTTGTTATAGCTTTAGAATTAAGTTCATAAGCTCTTTGAGCAACAATTAAATTAACCATTTCTTCAGCAATATTAACATTAGATAATTCAATAAATCCTTGTACTATTCTACTTTGTTTAACTTCTCCATCTGCTTCTAAAATAGGCTCTCCAGATGCTGATGTAGTTACATATAAATTTCTACCTATTGCTTCTAATCCTTGTGGATTTGCAAATTGAACAACTCCTACTCTTGCACCAGTATCTTGTTCTTCACCATTTTGCATATATCTTATAGAACCATTTTCTGAAATTATTAAATCCTGAATAGGTATATTTCCTGGAAAAGTTACGGGTTCTCCATCTGAATTTAACACACGATAACCTTCAGAAGTAACTAATTGATTTTCACCATTACCTAAACTAACTTTAAAGCTACCATCTCTAGTATATGCTACTTCATTTTCACCTGTTTGTATCATAAAGAAGCCTTCACCCTCTATAGCTAAATCTGTTTTTATCTCCGTTTTCTCCATATTACCTTGAGCAAACATTCTACTAGTAGCAATAGGTCTTACCCCAAGTCCTACTTGTAAATTTAAAGGTTTACCTGTATCAGCCTCATCTAAAGATGCTCTTTCCATTGTTTGATATAATAAACTTTTAAATTCTAATCTTTCTTTTTTATATGAAGTTGTATCTACATTAGATATATTGTTAGAAATAGTGTCTACATTTAACTGCTGTGCATTCATACCAGATGCAGCAGTCCATAAAGAACGCATCATAATATTTTACCTCCTATTATTTTCTATTTTCTAGCTATATCAGTAACAGCTTTACCTAAAATAGCATCTTGTGTTTGAACCATTTTTTGATTTAATTCATAAACTCTAGATACATTTATCATTTTTGTCATTTCATTAATAATATTAACATTAGATGTTTCTATGTGTTGTTGAACTATTGTACCTGTAAATTGTTTTTCAACGGTTTCATCTATTTTATTATATAAATTGTCACCATATTTTCTTAATGTTTCTTTATTTTCAAAATCTACTAATTTAAGTCTATCAACAAATTCACCATTTACATAAATGTAGCCGTTTTCGCTAATATTTATATTTCCATTAGGTATTATAATTCTACCATTTTCTCCCAAAACATAGTTACCTTCTTTAGTCATAAGTTCATTGTTAGCATTAACCGTAAAAGAACCATCTCTTGTATATTTTTCTGTAACATTTCCATTTTTATCAACAGTTTCTATTGTAAAGAAACCATCACCATTTATAGCTAAATCATATATTCCACCAGTTTTTTCCATATTGCCAGTAGTAAAATCTGTACTAACCTCTGCTACAAAATTACCAAGTGAAACACTACCTATATTATTATCCCTTTTTATTAAACTTTGAGCTGGGTCATCAAATCTTTTCATAAGCTCTTCAGAAAAAGATTGTACAATAGTAGTATCTTTTTTAAATCCTGTAGTATCAACATTAGCTATATTATTTGTTATAACATCTATATTATTCATTTGTGTCATCATACCTATTGCAGATGTATACAAACCTCTATTCAATCAAATCATCTCCATTTTAATAGTTGTGTTATTTTTTGTAAAAAGCTATTTCTAGCACTTTCAAATTTATTATTGTATGCAATATATTGTCCAGTACCTATAGCTACACAAGATAATGCATCTTCTGCTAAAACAGCATTTATACCTGTTTCTTCTTTTATAACTTTATCTAAACCATATATTAAAGCTCCACCACCTGTTAAAACTATACCTCTTTCATAAATATCTGCTGCAAGTTCTGGTGGTGTTTTTTCTAATACTTTGTGTATAGTTTCTAAAATCATAGAAGCAGGTTCTTTTAATGCTTCATAAATTTCTTCAGATGTAATATTTACTACATTAGGTAACCCTGTTACAAGATTTCTACCTCTTATATCCATATTTACAGGTGCACTTCTTTTATAAACAGTGCCTACATTTACTTTAAGTTCTTCAGCAGTTTTTTCACCTATAAGAATGTTATACTTTTTTCTTACATATCTTATTATTACTTCATCAAAATTATCACCAGCTATTTTTAAAGAACTTTTTACAACTGCTCCTCCAAGAGATATAACAGCAATGTCTGTTGTTCCTCCACCAATATCAACTATCATACTTCCACAAGCTCTAGTTATATCTATACCAGAACCAATAGCAGCTGCTATTGGTTCTTCTATAACAAATACTTCTCTAGCTCCAGCATCTTTTGTAGCATCTTTAACTGCTTTTTTTTCAACTTCTGTAACTTCAGAAGGAACACAAACAGCAATTCTAGGGCGTCTTGAACTTTTACCTATTACTTGTTTAATAAAATGCCTTAACATAAGCTCTGTAACATTATAATCAGATATAACCCCTTCTCTAAGAGGTCTTACAACGTTAATATTACTAGGTGCTTTGCCTAACATTTTTCTAGCTTTTTCACCTACAGCAATAACTTCATTAGTATTTCTATCTATTGCAACAACAGAAGGTTCTTTTAAAACAATGCCTTGTCCTCTTATATATATTAATACACTAGATGTGCCTAAATCTATTCCTATATCAGAACCCAACATTATAATTTCCCCTTTTTTTATTAATAACGTTTTAATTATATCATCTTTTTGTTACAATTTAAAGCATTTTTTATGTTTTTTAAAATTTTTAATATATTTTTAATAATTTTGTTACAATTATATATTTTATTCTAAAATTCTTCTT
>CALWDX010000080.1 GCA_944376805.1 uncultured Clostridia bacterium | reverse complement strand
CTTTATTTGGATAATTTAAAATTTCTTTTCTTTTAGCTCCTATCCTTAAAAAAGCCTTTAAACGTTGACCATATAAAAATAAATCATTTTTATTTACTATTCCCCATTCCATAAACAAAGCACAAGCTCCTGTTACAAATGGTGCTGCCATACTTGTTCCTGTAAAACTATCATATGTAATCGCAAATGAAAGACGTAAAAATTTTCAACTATATACTTTTAGTTTCTTCTATAATACAATCAACCTTTGCAATAAATTTTATAAAATCATAATTTTTAATATTTAAAATCATAATTAAAATATATTTTAATACTTTTATCTTTATTTATAACTATTCTGTCAATTAAATTAACAACTAACTCTCTAGTTAAAATTTTTATATTAATTTTATTTAATATATTTTCTTTTAAACCACTACTTAATAATAAACATAAATCTTGATTAAATTTTAAAATTATTTTTTGTACATTCTCTATTTCTTTAAAATACAAATTATTAAAATATTCATATTCTAATTTAGTTAATATACCTTCTTTAAAATCTTTAATTAAATTTAACTTTATATTTTCATATTTAATTAATTCTTTTTCTTTTTCTTTCATTAAAATTTCTATTTTTTGTTTTTCATGTAATATATATTTATCAATATTAAATAATTCTAAAAGTTCATTGTCATTTAAAATAATCTTCACTTGTTTTTGTATTATTTCTAAAATTATTTTTTCTATTAAATTTGAATTAATACTAACACTCTTACAACCATTTTTATTTTTTGCATTACTACAAATATAATAAAAATAAGGAGTTTCTTTTGTTCCATTATTTTTTCTTATTAAACTTGAATTACATTCATCACATTTTAAAATACCACTTAATAAATAAACTTTATCTTGATTATAAGAAATTCTTGTATCAATTTTCATTAATTTTTGAACTTTTTCAAAAACTTCTCTTGATATAATAGGCTGATGCGTATTTTCTACTACTATTCTATTTTCTTTAGGTACAGAAATTCTTTTTTTAATTTTGTAATTAGGTGTCGTAAATTTATTTTGTTCAGTAATTCCTATATATACAGGATTTTCTAATATTCTAAATATAGTTGTAGCATTCCATAATGCTTTTTCTTTTTTCTTAAAATTTGTACCTATATTAATACCTATTGACCTCTTATATTCCATAGGACAAAGTATTCCATATTCATTTAACCTATTAGCTATTTTTTCTACACTAAAACCTTGTAAACGATATTTAAAAATATCTTGTACAACTTTAGATGCTACTTCATCTACAATAAGTTTGTTTTTATTATTAGGGGTCTTTTAAATATCCATAAGTAGCAAAAGAACCAATAAATTCTCCATTTTTTCTTTTTATATCAAAACTACTCCTTATCTTTAAAGAAATATCTCTTAAATATAAATCATTAATTAAATTTTTAAAAGGAATCATTAAATCAAATATATCTGAATTAACTTCAAGACTATCATAATTATCATTAATAGATATAAATCGTACTTGTAAAATCGGGAAAATTTGTTCTAAATATCTTCCAACTTCTATAAAATCTCTCCCAAATCTAGAAAAATCTTTTACCACAATACAATTAATCTTTTTATTTTTAATATCTTGTATCATTTCTTTAAAAGCTGGTCTTTCAAAATTACTTCCACTATAACCATCATCAATTTTTATTGAAACTAACTCTAAATCATCTTTATTATTTACAAAGTCTATAAGCATTAATTTTTGATTAGTAATACTTTCACTTTCAATATTTTTTTTATCTTCTTTAGATATACGTAAATAAATTGCAACTTTATATTTTTCCATAAAATTAATCCACTTCCTAATAAATTACATCTAAATTGAATTAAAATAATTAGAAAGACAACTTTCCAAGTTTAATGAACTTTCTTTATCAAAACAAATAATAATTTTACAATTTTTATACTTATAACAGTAAGGATTTTTTATTTGATTTATATAATCTAATATTCTTTGATCTTTTGGTAAGTCCATATTTACTTTTACATCTCTTATATCAACAAGATTTTCTAATTGTAAATTTTCATAATCTTTAATATCTTTCATTATTAAAACTCCTTTTAATTAAATATTTATATTTATATTTATTATTAAAATTTTAAAAAAATTACTTTAAAATGCAAATAAAAAGATTAGAAAAATTTTTTCTAATCTTTTTATAATAAATTTTTATTTCTATTTTTATTTTCAGATTTAGTAATAAAATCCATTAAATTTGATACTAAATTTAATATTTGTTGATTTTCAAATTGCTTTTGATTTTCAACAAAAAATAAATCTATTTTGCTAATTTCTTCACATAATTTTAAAATTTGATTACTAGCAAATATTAAAACTTCATCTTCATAATTTTTAATATTTTGCTCAACATATTTTTCGTCTTTGCTATTATATTTAGTAATATTCTTTATAGATTTAATATATCTAATAAAACTAGCATTTAATTCTATATTATTATTTATTATTTTTTTACTTATTAAATTTAATTGTTGTTTTATTTGTTTTGGCATATAATCATAATATAACATTTCATTTTCTGCTAAATCATTTATTAATAGTTTAATTTCTTTAAATATTTGTTTAACATATTTTTCTTCTAATTTTATATTAAAAAGTTTACTTTTATTTAAGTCTATATCTAAAGATTGTAATTCTTTTAAAATATTATCATATTCATCATTTGATATATTAAAAAATTCATCTAAATAATTTACATATTCTATACTATTTTCACTATCAGATAAACTTTGTAAACCATTATTAAAAATATCATTAGTTAAAAACTCTCTAATATTAGCAAAATTATCTGTGGGTATATTTATCCTTAAAATTTCTTGATTTTTATCCCAAACCATAAAATGTATATGAGGGTGTCCCTTTTCAATATGAACAGCACACACATACTCAAAATTTTCAATTTTAATACCTAATTGTTTTGCTAATTTACTATAATTATTTTTCATTAATTGTTCCCATCTACTTCTATGATTAAATCCATTTTCTAATGCATCTTCTTCTCTCAAAGATATTATACATTTATAGAATATAGTTTTCTCTTCAGATTTTTCTCTAATATGTGTTTTTATTTTTACAAAATCATCTATACTTCCAAAATTACTATATCCTATTTCTGAGATTTTTCCAAAACAACAAAAATCTTGTCCTTCATTATACATAGCTCTAGCCCTTTTACAAATATAACTAAAATGATTTTCATTTAGTTTAGGTGTTTTTGGACTATTTGGGTGATTAAATCTTAATTTAAAAATTACATCTTTCATTATTCATCTAATTTATAATCTTTACTTGTTATATAAACATACCCTTTCTTTTTATTTTCTGTTAAAACTTCTTCTAAAATTCTTCTATCTTCAGGTGCTACTAACTTATTTAACACTTCTGCTAATGCATAATGACTACTAGCACTCATTATGGCACCTTTTGAAGAAATAGATAAAAGTCTATTCATATATGGATTTAAGGTTGCTTCTAATTCTTCATTTATCATTTCTCTTATAAATGTAATTTCATCTTTATATGAATTTACAGAAAGCCCTTTGTCTATAAATTCTCTAATAGCCATTGAAATATTACCATTATGATATTTATTAGCATATTTTTCTAATTGTTTTTTCTTTTCTTTAGGAATTTTTATTCCTAAAAACTCTAAAGGTTCTTTCATAAAATTTCCTCCTATTCAATTAACTATATTATTTTTAATAAATTATATCATTATATTAGTAATATTTCAATATTTTGTATTTTTTATAATTATTTATTATTTTGACATTTTATTTCAAATATTTTAATTATTTTTACTATAAATTAAAATATTAAAAAAATATAAATTTAACTATAATTTTATTAATAAATTAAAAATTTAACCAAATAAATAAAGTATTTTAAATAATTATATAAATTTAGTTATACTTTTTATCCTGCCTTACTATAATAATCCTTCTTTCTCTTTATGAAATTTTACGTCTTATTATTTCAGTTAAATACCCTAAATTATTAGAAGTTGTTGTTATATTTTCACTAGGTGCAACTAAATCTGGTTTAACTCTATTATCTCTTGTAAATCCTCTACCTGAAAAATCAGCAATAGAATTAAAAAAATTATTATATCCTCCTACACTTATAACATTACTTGCCGTTGAAGGTATAGTTAAAGTAGTATTAATACTTGGATTTAAAAATTTTGTATTTTTAGAAGAAACTTCTGTTACTGGTAACCACAAATTAAACTTACCATCTACAATATTAGTTCCTAAAATAACTATTTTCCATATTCCACTAGATAAAGTACTATTAGGACTAATAAATTCAAAAAACATTCCTTGTTCTAAACTATATGGTGTAGGCTCTCCTAAATTAAAATATAAGTTAGCATTACCTAAATTAAATATATTATTTTTTGTTGTATTATTTATAATACCTGTTTCTTCTCCATTTGGAGCAATAATTTTTACATTAAAAATATCTACAAAATTTTTAAATAAAACAATATACAAAGAAGATAAATTAGTATCTAAAGATATTTCAATTTCAATAGTTTGATTATTTTTTATAGTATTTGAATAATGATGTGATGTTGAACCTTCATTGCCAGTAGCTACTACTATAGAAGTTTTCCATATATTAGACATATCATTTATATATGTTTCAAATAATGAACTACCTGTATGAGAACCATCATTTGTTCCAAAAGATAAATTTATAGCTACTGGTTTATTTAATTCTATTGCTTTATCTAAAACAAATTTTATTGCTCGCATTATTTCTGTATTTCTTGCAAAAGATTCTCTACCCTTTTCTCCAAGTTTTACAACAATAATATTACTTTTAGGTGCAATTCCTATAAATTGTCCTTTTGATAATTTACCATTACCACAAGCAATCCCTGCTACTGCTGTTCCATGTCCTATATCGTCTGTTGTTTTTACTATTTCAAAAGGTTGTTCAGATAACAAAGCTTTATTTATATCTTCTTTAGTATATAAAGTTCCACTTAAAAAGCCACTTGGAGCTTCTCCTTCTTGTATAGTTTGATCCCATATATACTCTATCCTAGTTGTTCCATCTTCATTTCTAAAATCTTTATGCATATAGTTTATTCCAGAATCTATTATAGCTACTAAAGTTCCTTCACCTGTTAAATTTTCCTCTCTACTTAATATAGGTTCATTACATATAGCACTTTTACTATTATCTAACATTATAAATAAATTTCTAGGTTGTTCTATATATTCAATTTCTCTATATAATGTTAATAAAAATATTTGTTCTTTTTTTAAAGTAATTATAGCATAACTTGTAGATAAAATTTCTATTTGTACATTAAGTTCATTTTCTATTTGTTCTAAATTTCCATTATATTTCACTATAACTTCCCATAAATTATTTACTTCATTATATCCTGTTTTTATATTGCTTTTTTCAAGCATATTTTCTGGTATAGTAAGAGCTGTTTCTAATTGACTATCTATTTTTAAATCATTAAATTGAGACATATTTTACCACCTTAAAAAATATACTTTAATATATGT
>CALWDX010000079.1 GCA_944376805.1 uncultured Clostridia bacterium | reverse complement strand
AAAATTAATAAAAGTACCAACACCAGAATTTATAGTATTATATAATGGAGAAAGTAATTATCCAGAAAATAAAAAGTTATATTTATCAGATGCTTTTAAAGTAAAAGAAAATGCAAAATTAGAATTAATTGTAGAAGTTATAAATATAAACTATGATAAAAATACAAATGTAATAAATAAATGCAAAAAATTAAAAGAGTATAGTTATTTTATACATTTAGTAAGAGAGTATATAAAAAAATATAAAGATAAAGTAAAAAAAGAAGAATTAATAAAAATAAGTATAGAAAAAGCAATAAAAGATTGCATAGAACAAAATATATTAAAAGAATTTTTAAAATTAAATAGTAGTGAGGTGGTAAATATGTTATATACAGAATTTAACATTGAAAAGGCACAAGAAATATGGACTAAAGAAGCATTTGAAGAGGGGTTGGAACAAGGTATGATAATAAAGCAAATAGAAATGCTAAAAGAATTTAAAGTAGATGAAGAAACAATTATAAATAGAATAGAAAAAGAATATAATTTAACAAGAGAAGAAGTAGAAAAATATTTAAAATAATAATATAATAAAAAGATATAATGTTAAAAATTTTTTAATATTTATATCTTTTTTTATATTAAATAATAATTTTAAACTATTATTATAAAAGAAAGGATATATTTACATAATAAGTAAAGATTAAAAAATAGATAAACAATGAAAAATGTAGTTTTTAAATTAAAATTTAATCATCCTAATAATTTTCAAACACCAAAACTAAATGAAAATCATTTTAGTTATATATGTAAAAGGGCTAGGGCTATGTATAATGAAGGTAAAGATTTTTGTTGTTTTGGTAAAGTTTCAGAATTAGGATATAATAATTTTGGAAATATAGATGACTTTCAAAAAATGAAAAATCATATTAAAGAAAAATCTAAAGATAAAACAGTATTTTATAAATGTGTAATATCTTTAATAGAAGAAGATGCAATAGAAAAAGGATTTGATACTAGAATTAGATGGGAACAATTAATGAAAAATAATTATAGTAAATTAGCAAAACAGTTAGGAATTAAAATTGAAAATTTTGAATATGTTTGTTCTGTTCATATGGAAAAGGGACATCCCCATATACATTTTATAGCTTGGGATAAAAAACAAGAAATTTTAAAAACAAATATACCTAAAACAAATTTTGCTAATATTAGAAAGATTTTAACTAATGATATTTTTAAAGAAGATTTACAACAATTATATGATACTAAAAATAAAAGTAAAGATGAATATAAAAATTATTTAGAACAAATTTTAAATATATCAGATGATGAATATAGTAAAATTTTAAAGGAGCTACAATCTTTAGATATAGACTTAAATAAAAGTAAATTATTTAATATAAAACTAGAAGAAAAATATATTAATGAAATATTTAAAGAAATTTATTTATTAAGAAAAAGTTTACCTAAAACAGGAAGATTAAGTTATGCTTTTATGTCAGATGAAATAAAACAACAATTAAATTTAATAAGTAAAAAAATAATAGATAATAATTTAGAATTAAATACAAGTTTTATTAAATATATAAAATCTATAAAAAGTATAACAGAATTTGCTACTAAAGATGAAAAATATATTGAAAAAAATGTTAAAAATGCTGAAGATGAAATTTTAAAATTTACAAGTAATCAAATTTTAAAAATATGTAAAGAAATGAATAATAGAGAATTTATTTTTAAAAGAGAAATTTTAGAAGAAAATAGGAAACAATTTGAAAATGAACAAATATTAAACTTAGTATATAATTTAATGAATTTTATAACTAAATCTGATAATAAAAACAAAAATAGAAATATTATAAAAAATAAAACAGAAAGTTTAGTAGCTAAAAAAGAATTAGCTAAAAAGTTAGAAAATAAATCACAAATAGATTGGGAAAATGAAAGATAAAAGGCTATTTTAAAATAGTCTTTTTTGCATATATAAATATTTGAAAGGAGGTGAACTATGAAAAATTGTAAAAAATTAACTAGAAGACAAAGGGAGTTTTTAGAAAGTAAAAACTTAAATACTAGTAATTGGTGGGTTATTAAAAATACACCAATACAAATGGAAATTTTACATAAAATAACTAAAAAATTAAAAGTAATAAAAAAGTAGGAGGACAAGAAATGAATAGAGTAATATTAATAGGAAGATTAACAAAAGACCCAGAAACTAGATATACGCAAGGTGAAGACCCAGTAGCTATTACAAGATTTAGTATAGCAGTTAATCGTAAATTTAAAAAAGATGGAGAGCAAACAGCAGATTTTTTAAACTGTGTAGCTTTTGGTAAAGTAGCAGATATTATTAGTAAATATTTTAATAAAGGTAAATTAATAGGTATAGTAGGAAATATTAAAGTTAATAATTGGACAGATAATAATGACCAAAAAAGAACATCAACAGAAATACAAGTTGAGGAAGTAGAATTTCTTGAGAAAAAGGAAGAAATAAATGAAGAAAGCATTTAAAATTTTAATATATGCTTTAATACTTAGTGTACCTTTAGCATTAATAATAACTATGTGTTTAACTAAAGTATTTTTTAATAGTTTTTTTGTTATAAATACTATAAATACTTTAGTTTTTATATTTGCAACTTTTTTAATAACTATATTTATTGGTTATTGGTTAAGTGAAAGCGACAGAAAATATTTAAAATATGATGAAGTAAATATTGAAATAATGAAAGATATTTTTATACCAAAACCTATAAAAAATAAATTTCAGTATGGTTCTAGTTGGTTTTTAGAAAAAGAAAATTTTGATAAAACTTTTGCTTATAATATATTAGAAGATAATAAGATGATAAGGCTTTTATTATTAAATAGAAAGGTAAGTGAAGAAATATTTGAAAAATATAAGTTTAAAAAAGGGGGTATATGTTTAGGTGTAAGCAAACAAGGTAACAAAGAAAAAATTTATTATAATGATGAAGATACCCACTCAATAATACTAGGAGCTACAAGAAGTGGTAAAGGTAGAACTGTGTTATTACAAACAATAGGTATACAAGCATTAGCAGGGGAAAATATGATATTATCAGACCCTAAAGGTGAGTTATTTTGTTATACAAATGAGTTTTTAAAAAATTTAGGTTATGAAGTAATAGCACTTGATTTTGAAGAACCAGAAAAAAGTAATAGCTATAACTTTTTACAAAATGTTATTGATTATGTAAATGAAAATGATATAACAAGGGCTATTGATAGTGTAGAGGATATAGTAGATATGTTAGTACAAAAAGGTAGTAATGAGCCTATATGGGAAAATGGAGAAAAATCTATACTCGCTTTTGCTATACTTCTTGTTGTTATAGAAAATAAGAATAATCCTGAATATCAAAACTTAACTAATGTATATAATTTTTTATCTAAAATGTGCATATCAGATGAAAATGGTAAAATACCACTTAATAGATATATACAAGACTTGCCAGATGACCACCCTGCAAAAATGAAAGCTAGTGTATCACTTGTTGCACCAGAAAAGACAAGGGGAAGTTTTTTTACCTCAGCATTATCTACTTTAAGACTATTTGCTAATCCATTTATATATGAAATGAGTAAGCAAACAGATTTTAATATAAATGATAGTAATAAAAAAAGAGCTATTTTTATTATATTGCCAGACCAAAAAGAAACTTATAATTCGTTAGCAGGTTTATTTATAAGTCAATATTATAATTCACTTATAAAAAATGCTAAAGCTAATGGTAATAGGTTGCAAAGGCGAGTTAATTTTAATCTTGATGAATTTGGTAATTATCCAGCTATTAATGGTATGGAATCTAAAATGACAGTATCGGCAGGTTATGGTATAAGGTTTAATTTATTTATACAAAGTTTTTCACAGTTTATAAAAGTATATGATGAAAATACTGCAAGTACATTAAAAGATAACGCAGAAACTTTAATATATTTAAAAAGTGAAGATATAGCTACACTTGATGAAATGTCTAAAAAATTAGGTACATATACTGCTATAAATGTTACAGAAAGTAATGGTAAAGGAAGTTTTACATCTAGTACAAGTTATATAGAAAGACCACTTTTAACACCATTTGAAATTAAAAAAATAAAGAGACCTAACACACTTGTTTTAAAAGGTGGAAATAATGCAATATTTTATGCTCCAGACTTATCAGAATGGAAATTTAATAAAATGTATGGTTTAGGAGATAAAGAACACAATAGGCAAGTTATAGCAGAAAGACAAGAAAAAAGACAAAGTAAATCAAGTGATGAAATAGAAATGAAATTATGGAATGATTATGATAAAACATATAAAGATGAATATAAATTACTTTAAATCATAAAACTATTATAGACAAAATTTGTAAAATATATTATAATAACTTTAAAAATATTTAAAATTGAAATGAGGGATTTTTATGATAAATTATAATGTATTACAACAATATATTGATAAATTAGAATGTTTAATTGTTGAGTTTGAATATTTGCAAAATGATTTTACTAGATGGAAACTGTCAAATTGTTATTATGAAGTATCTAAATTATTTCCAAATGTTCTTAAAGATTTAAAATTAGATAATAAGGATATATATTTAGATAGTATTGTGTTAATGAATAAATTGAAATTAATCATTGGAGAAGATTTAGATAAATATAGAGAATTTTTAAAATTAAAAAAAGAAAATGATTTAAAAGATTTAAATATTGGATTTAATAAATTTTCAAAACAATTACTAGAAATTTATAAAGATAATAATTTATTTGAAGATATTATAAATCAAATAAATCAACATATTAAAAATAAAGATATATATGAAATTATATCAAAGCTTGAAGATTTAGGTGATATTATTGAAAAAACAAGCATTTCTATAATTGAAAATTATCAAGAAGTATTTAATAATTCTAATATTAGGAAAAACTTATTTTTAGATATATTGTATTATAAATGTAATTTAAATAAATATAAAGAACAAGTAATTTAGTAATAAAAAATTGGGTTTAAATTTTTAATAAGTTTAAATCCAATTTTTTATTTAAATTAATAAAAATAAAGGAGCTTATTTATGATAAAATTTATTAAAAAATTTAATGAAAAGTTAATATTTTTATATACTATTATAGTTTCAATTATTATATTAAATACAAATGTAGCTTTTGCAACAGACTTAATAAATAATCCAATAACAGAAGGTGCTAAAAAAATGTTACAAGATGGTTTAAAACTAGTAATGATACTTGCAACACTTGCTACACCATTTTTTATAGCATTATTTCAATTTAAAAAGAAAGCTAGTGATGATGAAATGGAAGGAAAACAATATGATAAAAAAACAAAAGCTGTTATATTTTGTTATATAATAATAATGAGTGCTAGTGTTATAGTATCAATTGTTGCTAGTTACTTTAATATTAGTGCATCTGCATAAGGAGTGATGTAATGACTAAAATATTAGAAGCATTATTAACAGACTTTTTTAAAGACGCATTTCCTATAGCAGATATATTATTTTCACAACTTATAAATATAGTATTTTGGGTAGAAAATCATATAAGTGATGGTTCTATATTTCAAAATACAATATTAGATAATAGTAGAAGTGAAATTTTCTTTAATACAATGTTTGAAGTTACTACAAATTTTGGAGTAGCTTTTTTAATATTTAAATTTTTAAAAAAGATATTTGATACTTACATAATAGGAAGTGATGGAGATAGTTCAATATCAGTTGAAAATATACTTATTGGGTTTTGTAAAGGATTAATAATTATTTTTTCATTTAATTTTCTATATGAAATATTTGTAAATATATCAATAGATTTTATAAATCAAATGTTAGATGCTGTAGGACTTGTAACAGTAACAAGTTTAGTAGAAATATTTGAACAATTTTTCTTAGGTGGTAACTTATTTACATTACTTGCTTTATTAGTGTTTTTTATATGCTATTTATTACTTGTATTTCAATTTATAAAACGAGGACTTGAAATGTTAATATTAAGATTGGGTGTACCTATTGCTTGTGTTGGTTTAATAGATAGTGATAATGGAGTATTTGCACCCTATATAAAAATATTTATTCAAAATAGTGTAACTGTTGTAATACAACTTGCAATGATAAAATTAGGATTTGGAGTTATATCTAATGGAAATATATTTTTTGGTATAGCATCTATGATTATGGGGATTAAAACACCACAATTTTTACAACAGTTTATGATAGGTTTAGGAAATGGTGGAATAAATATGATGAATATAAATCAAATGGCTAATATGGTTTCAAAAGTAAGTAGATTTATAAGAAAATAGGAGAATAAAATGGACACATTAAATAGTTTAATAAATGTAATGTTAGCATTAATAACTGCTGGAGTAAGTTTTAAATTTGCAAGTCATTTATTTGCATTATTATTTAACATAGAAGAAAAAGAAATGTATATAAAGAAAATAAAAAATTGTTTAGTAGCTTTTATAGTAGCTATTTCAGTTTTTACTATTAAAAAAATAATAGAATTTTATTTTAAATAGGGAGTGATTTTTTGAAAGAACAATATAGTAATAACTTATATATGCCTTCTAATTTATCTACTGAAAATCAAATAGTATCAGGAATAGGGAAAAAGGAAGCAAAATATTTTGGTTATTTATTTTTAATTAATGTTGTAGTTGGCTTAATAGTTGGAGTTTTTACAACAATGAATATAGCAGTTTTAGTTATAGTACCTATGACTATATTTGCATATTTTTTAGTAGTTAAAAATCCTAATAATAACTATTCAACAATGGCTCAAATAATAGGTATGTACAATTACTATAATAAACAAAATAGTTATAAATACAAATACACAGAATGGTGGGAAAAATATTTAGATGAAGAATAGCAAAAAACAAAAAAATAAAAAATTAACATCTAATCAATATATAAATGTAGCAGATATAAAAAATAATTTTTTATATACAAAAGATAATTATATAATAGCTTTTATAAAAGTTGGTACAGTATCAATAAGTACAATGAGTAAAACAGATATTAGTATATTAACTAAAACTTTATGTAGTGAGTTTGCATCAGTTAGAAATAATTTTAGAATGCTAAAAATAGGAAAACCTATTGATATAAGTAGATTAGTTAATTTATATAGAAATATGTATAAGAATTCAAATGATTTAAAACAAAAGGAACTTTTAAGAGAAGCAACATTATTTTTACATAAGTATTCTATAAATGGGAATGAACTAGAAAATGAATACTATTTTATAATTAAAGAAAAATTAAATAATTTTGTAGAATTAGAAAAAATAGCAACTAATATAGTTAGAAAATTTCAAGCAGGTAAAATACAAGCTCATATTTGTACAACAGAAGAAATAGCTAGACTTTGCAATTTATTTGCTAATTCTTCATATGGAAATATTGAAACAATGGAATTAGATGATAGTATAGCTATAATAAACAATTTAGAATTATAAAATAAATTAAGTATAATATAGAAAGGATAAGTTATGAAAAAATGTAAAACACAAATAAATGAAAGCTTATTAAATATAATAGCACCTACAATATTAAAATTTAAAGATAAAGGTATAGAAATAGGTGAAAATTTAGCAAAATGTTATATTATTTCAAAATATCCAAGTCATCTTGAGTATGGTTGGCTTGGTAAAATTAGTAATGTTCAAGGTAGTATAATGCTTAGTGAATTTATACCACAGTCGGAAGGAATGCTTATAAATGCACTTAGTAGAAATATAGCTGATAATAAAATTAAATTTATTTCAGAAAAAGATAATTATAAAAGGATACAAGCTGAAAGGAGGGTTGAAGATGGACAAAATATATTAAAACAAATAGAAGAAAATGGAGAAAGTATTGGTATAATGGCTAATATTATTCTTGTATTAGGGAATAATGAAGAAGCACTTAAAAAAAATAGTGAGAAATTAATAAATACAACAATAGGACTTGGTTGTAATATTAGACAAGTACCATTTTTTCAAGAAGATGGATTTATAACAGTATCTCCATATGGTTATACAACAGAAATAATAAAAGAATTAGCAGGTAGAGTTACTTTATTATCTACATATATAGGTGGCTTTTTTAATTCAAGTGAAGGCTTTAGTGATGAACAAGGCTTTTATTTTGCTAAAGATATAAATGGAAAACTTATGATAATGGATTTATGGAAGCGTGGAGGAGATAGAACTAACTCAAATATAGTAGCAGTAGGAGCTCCAGGCAAGGGAAAATCAACAGCTATTAAAAAAATAATACTTAATGAATATATGCTTGGAACTAAAATTCTTGTCGTAGACCCCGAAAGGGAGTACGACACCATTGTTAAAAGTTTAGGGGGTGATTGGATAAATTTAGGTGGAAGTAATAAAGGCAACATTAACCCCCTTGAAATTAAGCCTATTTCTTTAGATGAAAATGAAAATGAAGATGAATTTGATGGAATAGGAGCATTAGCATTACATTTACAAAATTTAGAAGTATTTTTTAGTTTGTGTTTATCTAAAATAACAGAAAGGCAAAAAGCAATATTAAATACAAATCTTATAAATCTATACAATAAATTTAATATATTTTGGGATACAGATATAAGTAACTTAAATAATATAGATTTTCCTATTATATCAGATTTATATAATGTTTTATTAGAAAATAAAAAATTAGAAGAAGATGAAAATACAATATCAGACTATAATGATTTAATTCTTTATATAGGTAATTTAATAAATGGACAAGACCAATTTTTATTTAATAAACATACTAGCTTACATACAGAAAGTAAAATAGTATGTTTAGATACATATGATTTAAATAATTCTTCTGAAAGAATTAAAAAGGCACAATATTTTAATATAATAAGTTGGTGTTGGCAACAAATTACAAAAGATAGACACGAAAAAATAATGCTTATATGTGATGAAGCCTATTTGCTTATAGACCCTGAAATACCACAAACTTTAATAGGACTTAGAAATATAGGTAAAAGATGTAGGAAATATGAAGGAGCTTTAGTGGTTATTAGTCAATCTATAATTGACTTTTTAGACCCACGAATAAAAATGTATGGACAAGCACTTTTAACTTTACCTTGTTATAAAATATTTTTAGGTAGTGATGGTAAAGACTTACAAGAAATAGTTGAAGTTTTTGAGCTAAAACAAATACATAAAGATATAATACAAGCAGGAGTACAAGGTAGAGGACTTTTAATAAATGGTAGTAAACATTATATTTTCAATATGGAATTAGCAGACTATGAAGCTAAATATATACTAGGTGGAAAAGGTGGGCGATAATAATGCCTAAAATAGCTTATTTTATAATAAGACAATTAATAGAAAAGTTAATAAATGAAGAAGAAAGGGAAAAATTGATAAGAAGATTAGTTATTAGTATAACTATAATTTTTATCTTTTTTGCTTTTATTTATTATATAATAACTTCTCCATTAAGTATAATTGTTAAAGTAATAGGTGTAGATATTGATAGTGAAATAGTTAATATATTAGAAGATTTTAAAAATGAAAATCATATAAAAGATGATGCTATTTATGAAGGTAGAGATATACCTTTATTTTTTCAGTTTGATAAAAGGTGGGCTAATTATCCATATGCTGGTACTACTATAAAAATAGCAGGTTGTGGTGTAACAGCTTTAGCAATGGTTGTAGTAGGCTTAACAGGTGATACTTCTATAACACCAATTACTATGGCAGATTTTAGTACACAAAACGGTTGGGGAATAAGTGGTGTAGGTACATCTTGGCAACTTATGACAACAGGAGCTAGTTATTTTGGACTTAATGCAGAACAAGTAGGAACAAGTGCTAGTAGTATAATAGAAAATTTATCACAAGGTAAAGTAATGATAGTTTCTACAACTTATAAAGGATACAATGGAACAAGTACAGGGTATTTTACTAATGGTGGACATTTTATAGTATTAACAGGACTTACTGAAGATGGTAGAGTTAAAGTTAATGATAGTTGGAGCGAGAAAAAATCTAATGAAACATTTACACCAGAATTTATATCAAATGAAATAAAAGGTGCTTGGGCTTATAGTTATGATGAGTTAATAATAGATGATGATAAGGAAGAAATAAATGAAAAAAATAATAGTTTTTATAATACTAACAATAATTAGTATACTTTTATATTTTAATTTTGAACCTAAACAAAATCTAAATATACCTATAAAAGAACAAAATACATTTCCACCTAAAGAATATTTAAATAAGTTAGAAGATATGAAAGTACAATAAAACGAAAGGGGAAAATAGTATGTTACTATATTTTTCATCAGAAAAAAATGCAGATATTTTTAATGAAGAAGTTAAAAATCTGGATATAGTATTAGAAATAGAAACTGAAAAATATTTAACTGAATATATTAATAAAAATATGAATAAGTTGAATAATTTGCAATTTCTAGCTATTGATTTAGAAAATATAATAGATGATGATATAGAAATAATTAAATCGATATCTTCTTTTAAACTTTTTAATAGTTCTGTAAATATAATAATTGTAAGTTTTGAAAGAGAAAAAGGAGATATACTTTTAGGAAAATTGTTTGCTGAAGGTGTATATAATTTTATAACAAGTAAAGATTATGATGTAAGAAAAACTGAAATAAAAATGTGTTTAGAAAATCCTAATAATTATGCTAATGCACTAGGATATAAAGTTGAAAATATAGAAAACTTAAAAAGTACAGATAAGAAATTATTTTTTAGTAATTTTATTAATAACATAAAAAATAAACCTAAAGAACCAAAAGAATTTAAAAACAACTCTAAAAAAATAATAAAAAATCAAACAGTTGAAAAATGTACTATTGAAAAAAATAAAAAAATTAATACTTTATATAAAGAAAATATACATATAGAGTTTATACAAGATACAAATATTATTAACTATTTTGGTAATTTTATAGGTATTATTGAAAATGGTATTGCAATAATAGATGTTAGTTTTAAATTAGATATAATAGAAAATTTTTGTAAACAAAATAATTTAAAATATATTTTTAAAGATGGTATATGTAAAAGTTTACTTGAAGTTAAACAATCTATGGAAGTAAAAAATATAATTGAAGTTGAAAAGAAAGTTTTAGTAAAACCAAAAAGAAATAAGTTAAAAATAGCAGTTTGTGGCACTTGTTCAAGAATGGGAGCAACAACACAAGCCTTTTTAATTGCAAATTATTTAGTAAAATATAAATTTAATACTTGTTATATAGAAGCTAATGGAAAAAATAGTTTAAGCAATATAAAAAATTTTTATGAAGTTTCTGTTGATGACAAAAATAAAAAAATAAGTTATAACGGATTAGATATCTTTGCTAATATAACACTTGAAGATTTACCTAATATATTAAGTATGAATTATGAAGTATTTATATTTGATTATGGAGAATTTTTGAACACATTTGAAGAAAGTTTTGCAAGTGCTGATATAAGAGTAGTTGTATCTGGTGCAAAATTTTGGGAAGAAGAATATATAAGAAATGTATTTAAGATTTGTAACACATATAAAGATATAAATTTTATATTTAATTTTGTAGATGAAGATGAACAAGAGTTTGTATTAAAAAATATGGAGGGGTTGAAAGTTTACTTTTCAGAATATTGTCCTAATATATTTAAAGTTTATAATGAAAAAATATATAAAGATATTTTAAAAAATTACTTATCTTTTAATAAAGTAACTTAACAGGAGGCTAAAAGTGAGTACATTTTATAATAAATTTAAAGAAGAAGAAAAAAAGGAGCAAGAAAAACTAAAAGAACAAGAATTATTACAACAACAGTTATTACAACAAAAACTTAATAATAATCAACCAGTAATAATACAAGATAAAAGCACTATTAAAAATCTAAAATTTTTAATAAGTGCTTTTTTCATTTTTATAAAAGGTTTGTTTTATTTAGGTATAAGTATATTTTCTAGTATAGGACTAACAGTTTTACTAAATGAAAGTTTAAGGAGTGCTTTTATTGACTTTATAAAATCAGTTATATGAAAGGATGTGATAAGATGAAAAAATTTATTATGTGCCTTCTTACTACTTTAATATTAAATCAACCTACATATGCAAGTGATTTAAAAGAAATGGAATTGTCAATATTAGATGATAAAACAAAAGCAGTAAAAGTATTTGAAAGTATGGAAGATGTAGACTTTAAAAATGTTATTTTTGCCGATTTTGAAAAAGATAACTTTAAATACTCAAAAGATAAAGTAAATATTGATAGAGTTACAAAAGAAGATGTAAAAGAGCAAGAAGAAACAACAACTAAAATTATTACAAAACAAGATAAAGAAAAATTAAATAATGAACAGTTATTGTCATTGTTTGAAGATACATTAATTTATGATAAAGAAGAATATAAAGGAATTTTACAAAAAGATTTAACTAGCCTAAAAGTAGAGCCTAATAAAACTGAAAGCACTACAACATATACTAATCAAACAGTAACACTTAATGAAAATAAGACTTATTATGGATTAGAATCTAATGATTATGGATTAATACCTAAAACTATTACTAAAAATGGTGTTACATTAAATTTAGTGAATGCAAATTTTGTAAGTACAAATAATGAGGCAATATCAACAGTTGCAAATACAGGTGTAGGAACACTTTATAATTGTAATACAACATATAAAGGGAGCTACACTAAAAAAATACCAAATACAAAAACAAATGTAATAGATTATAAAGTATCAGTTAAATATAAAGGTAATATTTCAAAAGAAGTTTTTGAGAAAAATATAATAACTGTTACATATGATGGAGAAAAATTATTCGACCCTACTATACCAGTTGCAGTAGCTACAACAACAAGTGCAACAGGTATTTTTGGATTTATAGTATTTTTATTTACTAAAAGAAATGTAAAAATATATAACCTTAATAATGGTATTTATGAGTTAATAGGAAAATGTAAAATAACAGAAAAAAATAAAAATATAAATTTAAACATTATATCTATAAAAGCAAAAAGCAATATTTATAAATTACTTTTAGATAAATCTATTGCTAAAAAATTAAATAATCAAGATATAAATATAACTTTAGATAATGTTACAAAAATTCAAAAAGTGGAGTTTAAAGAAGATAACACATATATAGATGTTACATTTTAGGAGGAATGATTATGAAATTTAATAATAATACAAAAAAGACATTTTTATTGGCTATGATTTTTGCTAGTATGATGAACTCAACAGCCTTTGCAAGTAGTTTTAGTGATATAAATAATATACAAGGTAAAGAGTATATAGAAAAGTTTGCAGAAAAAGGCTATATAAAAGGATATGAAGATGGAACATTTAAGCCAAACAATAAAATAACTAGATTTGAAATGATAAAAATAACTTCTATGCTTGTAAGAAATAATAACTATGATAAAGTACAGTTATCTTATGCAGATACAAATAATATTCCTAGTTGGGTATTAAATGATGTAAATAATTTATATGCAAGTAAAGTTATAGAAACATATCCTAATAATTTAATAAATGGTAATGAAAATATAACAAGGGCAGAGGTTGTTACAATGCTATCAAAAGCACTAGAAGTTAATGGTTGGGATATGAGCAAGGTTACACAAAATGTTAAAACAAACAAAACTAACCCTTTACCAACACCAACAGCTTTACCTAAAGGAGTAATTGGTTATTTGAGTGTAGATGGAACAAATATAAAAAATTTTCCAGTAAAAGACGCAAGGGATAATACAGAAATGCTTACAGTAATGAAAAGTGCAGTTGGGCATTTTGCACAAACACCTATATTTAATGGCTATATTTAATGGAAATGTTGGATTATCAGCACATAATCGTGATTATAAAATAGATTTTAGGCAATTAAAAAATGTAAATATAGGAGATAAAGTAACCTATAAAACAAATTTAGGAACAAGAACATATAAAATAACAGTAAAAACAGAAATAGATGAAACAGACTTTTCATATCTTGAAAATACCGAAGATAACAAAATAACAATGATAACTTGTATAGAAGATAAGCCAACAAAAAGGCTAGTAGTACAGGCTACACAAATTTAAAAGGAATTTATTAATGGAATATTTAGAATTTATAATTTTATTTTTAATAGGTTGTTTATGTTATATTTTAGGTATTATAAATATAAAAAATAATAAAATATTTTATTCAATGTTTGTATTAATGATTTTTATATCATCTTTACTAGCATATAAAGTACACTAT
>CALWDX010000078.1 GCA_944376805.1 uncultured Clostridia bacterium | reverse complement strand
CAAGAAATATAAACTATTCTATTAGAATTAAAGTCTACTATTTTATCTATTGCTTTAGGATTTATACCTTCTCTAGGTGGGTCTAAAATAATTAAATCTGGTGTAATATTTAAATCTTGTACAACTTTATAAACATCACCTGCTATAAACTCACAATTTTCAATATTATTAAGTTTAGCATTTATTTTAGCAGATTCTACTGCTTCTTCTACTAATTCTACACCTATAACTTTTTTAGCCTCTTTAGCTACTATTTGAGCTATCGTCCCTGTTCCACAATATAAATCAAAAACAGTTTGATTAGAAACTTCTCCAACAAATTTTTTAACAATACTATATAATTTTTCAGCTCCTGCCGAATTTGTTTGAAAAAATGAAAATAAAGAAATTTTAAAGTCAAGACCTAAAAGTTTCTCATAAAAATAATCATTTCCATATATAAAATTTATTTTATCTGCCTTAACTACATCTGCACTACTATCATTAATTATATGTAAAATTCCTTTAATTTCTCCATCTAATTTTAAGTTTAATAAGTTTTCTTTTAAATTGTTTAAGTCTGTGTTAAGCTGACTTGAAGTTACTAATCCTATAACAATTTGTTTAGTAAAAAATGCTTGTCTAACTAATAAATGTCTAAGGCTTCCCGTTTTTCTCATTCTATGATAAAAAGTTTCATTTGTATTTTTAAAGTAGTCTAATACACATTTTAATATTTTTCTAATATCTTCTGAAACTATTTTACAATCTGATGCATTAACAACTTCATAATAACTATTTCTTTTTCTCATACCTAAAGATAGTTCCCCATCTATTCCAATATCACCAAAAGAAAATTCCATTTTATTTCTATAACAATTTATATCAGGGCTTTTATTAATTCCTAAAAACTCAAAATCTTTTATACCTTCATTTTTTAATATTTTAAGTACATTATTTTTCTTAATTTCTATTTCTTTATCATAAGATATATTTTGATATGTACAACCACCACATAAACCAAAACAACTACAATCTGGCTCTATTTCATAGTCTGCTTTTTCTATTATTTCAACTAATCTTCCTTCATATTTTTGTTTTTTCTTTTTTACAAGGGCTTTTACTTTTTGACCTGGTATAGTATTTTTTATATAAACTTTATTTTCATTAAATAAACCTACTCCCTTATTCGGGAATACTATATCATTTATAGTTACTATTTCTTCTACATATTTTTTAGCCATAAAATTCTCCTTTTATAAATATTTATTTTATTAATTTATATACTTTTCTATTTTAATTAATTATATAAAAATTTTAAAGTAATATCAACAAATATTTATTTTAATAAAAATATGTAATTATAAAATTACTTTTTATATTGAAAATAATTATTATAAATAATAAAAATCTATATATCAAAATATTTCATATTTCAATATATAGATTTTTAAATATTATTTATATATTGTACCTCCACCAAGAACATATTCTCCATCATAAAAAACAGCAGCTTGTCCTGGTGTAACAGCTCTTTGAGGTTGTTCAAAAATAGCTTCTATCATATTATTATCTACTTTTCTAATTATACAAGGCGCTTGTTTTTGACTATATCTAAGTTTACCTAAAACTTTAACTTCTCCTTGTATATCTTCAACACTCATAAAATTAAAATCTTTTATTAAAACACTATTTTTAAATAGTCCCTCATTTTCAGTTAAAACTACTTCATTTTTATCTGCTCTAATTTCAGATACATACATAGGCTTACCAAAAGCTATACCTAATCCTTTTCGTTGTCCGATTGTATAGTTAGTTATTCCTTTATGTTTACCTAAAATATTATCATTAATATCTACAAAATTTCCTTCTTTAATATTAAGATTAGAATTTTCTTTAATAAATTTAGCATAATCACCATCTGGAACAAAACAAATATCTTGACTATCTGGTTTATTAGCTACTACAAGCCCTATATCTTTAGCGATTTTTCTAACAGTTTCTTTATCATAATCACCTATAGGCATTAAAGTTTTTTCTAACTGAAATTGAGTAAGGTTGTATAAGGCATAAGTTTGGTCTTTAGCTTCTGTATTTGCTGTTTTAATAGTATATCTATTAGTTATAGGGTGTTTTACTATCCTAGCATAATGACCAGTCGCAATATAATCTGCACCAAGTGCCAAAGATTTATTTAAAAGACTTTCCCATTTAACATATCTATTACAAGCAATACAAGGATTAGGTGTTAATCCTTTAGAATATTCATCTATAAAGTAATCTATAACTGTTTCTTTAAACTCTTTTTTAAAGTTTAAAACATAATAAGGTATATCTAATTTATTTGCAACACTTCTAGCATCATCTACGGCAGAAAAACCACAACAGCCACCGTTATCTTCCAGGCATTCTCTTTTTTCATCTTGCCATATTTGCATAGTAACACCTATAACATCATATCCTTGTTCTTTTAATAAATATGCAGTAACAGAACTATCAACGCCTCCACTCATACCAACTACAACTTTTTTCATAACTATCTCCTATTCTTCATTTGGAATGTGATGATGATGATCAGAATCTTTAGGTGGTTCTAAACCTTCTATTTTTATACCATTTTTTTGTGCATAGTCCCATAAAGCAGATTGTAAAGCCTCTTCAGCAAGACAAGAACAATGTACTTTAACAGGTGGTAAACCATCTAAAGCTTCCATAACAGATTTATTTGTTATTTTTAAAGCTTCTTCAATAGTTTTTCCTATTATAAGTTCAGTTGCCATACTGCTAGTAGCAACAGCTGCACCACAACCAAAAGTTTTAAATTTTGCATCTTTAACTACATTATCTTCTATTTTTAAATAAACTTTCATTATATCGCCACATTTAGCATTACCTACTGTACCAACACCACTAGCATCTTCTATTTCTCCAACATTTCTTGGGTTCATAAAATGATCCATAACTTTTTCACTATATTTCATAAT
This sequence comes from uncultured Clostridia bacterium, assembly GCA_944376805.1. Lineage (GTDB taxonomy): Bacteria > Bacillota > Clostridia > Lachnospirales > CAG-274 > Tyzzerella. The sequence goes on along the minus strand of CALWDX010000078.1, from coordinate 44,424 downwards.
CTTTAACTTCCTTTCAATTCTATCTAATATCTATTTATAAATATTTATAAACTTAATATTATTTGTTACTAGCTAAAAATTCTTCATATAAAGGAGATATTTCTCTCATTCTAGCAACAATAGGAGGTAATTTTTCTAATAAATAATCAACATCTTCTTCAGTATTATATAAACCTAAAGATAATCTAAGAGAACCATGAGCCTTTTCGTGAGGTAAACCAATAGCTAATAAAACATGTGAAGGGTCTAACGAACCTGATGTGCAAGCACTACCACTTGATGCACAAATATTATTCATATCTAATAAAAGTAAAACAGATTCACCTTCTATAAATTCAAAAGATATATTACAGTTTCCTGGCATTCTATTTTCTCTAGAACCATTTAATCTTGAATAAGGTATAGTACTTAATATACCATCTATTAATTTATCTCTTAATTTTGTAAGTCTTTCCATTTCTGAATCAAGTTCTTCAACAGCAAGTTCTATTGCTGTTCCCATACCTATAACACTATCTATATTTTCAGTACCTGCTCTTCTATTTCTCTCTTGAGCTCCACCATGAATTAATGGTGTAATTTTTATACCTTTTCTTATATATAAAGCTCCTACACCTTTAGGACCATAAAATTTATGTGCAGACATAGATAAAAGGTCAATATTCATTTCTTTAACATCAATAGGTATATGCCCTACTGCTTGAACTGCATCTGTATGGAAAAGAACATCATTTTCTTTAGCTATTTGACCAATTTCTTTAATAGGATTTATTGTACCTATTTCGTTATTTGCAAACATAATAGATATAAGAATAGTATCTTTTCTTATAGCATCTTTTAATTGTTGTAAACTTATATGACCTTGTTCATCTACTGGCAAATAAGTTACTTCATAACCTATAGTTTCTAAATATTGACATACATGTAATATAGCATGATGTTCAACATTAGTTGTTATAATGTGTTTTCCTTTTTGTTTATAGCTTTCAGCAATACCTTTTAAAGCCCAGTTGTTAGCTTCAGACCCACCACCAGTAAAGTATATTTCATTTTTATCTGCATTAATAGCTTTTGCAACTTTTTCTCTATTTTCTTCTAAAATTGTTTTATTTTCTCTAGCTATTTTATATACACTAGAAGGATTACCATAAGCTTTTTCTAAATTTTCAATCATAACTTTTGCAACTTCTGGTCTTATTCTAGTTGTTCCAGCATTATCTAAATAAATTTCTTTTTTCATAAAAAAACCGTCTCCTATTCATTTTTAATTAGGTCTTTTAGGCTTATAGAATGTGCTGCTTCTGCTAATTTATCACTTATTATTTCCCAAGCATCTTTTACAGAACATTCACTACAATTTGCATTGCCACATTTTTTCTTAGGTGGTTGATTTTCTAAACAATCAACAAGTGCAAGACTACCTTCTAATATTTTTAATAAATCACCTACAGATATATCTTCTGGTTTTCTATTTAAAACATATCCACCTTGTGCACCTCTAATACTTTTTACCACTTCAGCTCTTTTTAAAACAGCCATAAGTTGCTCAAGATAGTTTTCAGGTATACCTTGTCTTTGTGCTATACTTTTAAGTGAAACACATTTTTCATTTTCTGAATTCATAGCTAAATCTACCATAGCTTTTATACCATATCTGCCACGTGTTGAAATTTTCATATTTTCCTCCTAAATAATATATAAAAATATAACTATTATAATATCAAATTTATAAATAAAACAAGAAAAATTTTAAGTTATAAAATAATATAATACTTATACAATAAATATTATACTATTAAATTACCACTTTATTTTAAGAATGTCAAGTATTTTAGTATAATTTATTTTATAGTTCTAAAATAATTTTATAAGAATATTATTTATTTAACTAGTAAATTAAGGAGGAATATTATGAATAATAACCTAAAAAATATCCCTATACAATTTCTAAAAAATTCATCTTTTGATAACAATTATAACACAGAAATATACATATCTTCAACACAAAATAACAAAAAAAATATAAATAATGATAATATTTGGCTTTTTATCCTTATTTTAATTTTGTTTGATATTATATAATTTTTTCCTATATTTTTATTAAAAATACACAAATTTATTATTTACATATCAAATTTTATATAGCTAAAAGATTTTCATAATCTTTTAGCTATTATATATTTTTTAATATATATTGTACTTCTATTTGACCTATTTCTATATTACTTTGTCTTTCAAATCCTGTTTCATAAAAACCTAAACTTTTATAAAAATTTATTGAATCTTTATTATTTCTAAATGTCCATAAAACTATATTAGATATATAATTATCTTTACAATATAATTTTAAGTTATTCAACAGTTGGTTTGCTACATTTTCTTTTACATATAATGGTGATATATAAAAAGATATTATTTCTATACTATTTTTTGAAATGTTTTCATATACAATATAACTACAAATTTCTTTATTTTTATTATTTTCAGCTATTAATATATTTCCTTTTTCTAAAAGTATATCTTTTAAAAATTGTTGTTTTTCTAAAACATTTAATTTATTTATAGTATTTTTTAATAAGAATTTTGAAAAAGCTTTTTTCCAAGAAGAAACATATATATTTGCTATATTTTCCAAGTCCATTTCATTTGCATTTCTAATTTTTACTTTCATAATATTCCCCTTTAAAATATGTAGTTTTAAAAGGGTATAGACATGTCTACACCCTAATAATATAAAATTATTTATAAAATTTTTCTTCAAATTCATAAATAGATATTGGTTTAGAAAAAATATAACCTTGACCTACTTCACAACCCATATTTTTTAACAATTCTTTTTGTTCTTCAGTTTCTATACCTTCACAAACAACTTTTAAATTAAGTTCTTTAGCCATTTTTATTATACTTTCTATTATAACTTTATCTTTATAACTATTTTTGAAATCTTCAACATTACTTAAAAATGCTTTATCTAATTTTATAATATCAACTTCTATTTCTTTTAAAAGATTTAAAGAAGAATAGGCAGAACCAAAATCATCTATAGAAACTTTAAAACCATTTTTTCTAATTTTTTGTATAAAATCATTTAAATAATTTAAATCTGTTGAAAATATACTTTCTGTAAGCTCAAATTCTATAGTATTAACAGGTATATTATATATATCAACTAAATTTAATACTTTTTTAATAAAATCAAGATTTTTTGTATGTGCTCTAGAAACATTTAATGAAATTGGAACAACATCTATACCTTTATCTATCCATTCTTTTACTTTTTTAAATATTTTTTCATAAATATATAAATCTATATTTACAATAAATCCATTTTTTTCAAAGATTGGTATGAAGTCATCTGGATATATCATTTTTCCATTTTTTTGTTTCCATCTTACAAGTGCTTCAGCACCACAAACTTTATTACTTAATAAATCAAATTTAGGTTGTAAATATACTAAAAATTCTTCATGTTTTAATGCATATTCCATTCTACCTTCTATCATTTTTTCTTTGACAGTTTGTTCATTTATTTCTTTATTATATATTGCAAAACTATTTTTATGAGAACCTTTTATAGTTTTTCTAGCAATATTAGCTTTATCTATTATAGAGTTTAAATCTTTTTCATTTTCTTTTATATTATATATACCACATATAACAGTTAATTTCATATCACTAAAAAATAATTTTTGCATTTTTTCAATTTTTCTATTACCATCAACTAACCTTTGCTTTAAATCTTCTTCTGTTTCATATTTTATTATAGCTAAAAATCTATCATCATTAGCTCTACAAAATATTTCATCATCTTTTACTGATTCATATAAAACCATAGCAAAAGTCTTTAATACATCATCACCTCTAACATATCCAAATGTATCATTTATATATTTGAACTTATCAATATCCATATAAAAAAGTGCATATTTATTATTACTTCCTTTAATATTGTTTAAAATGTTATTAGCCTGTATTTTAAATTTAGTTAAAGAAGGTATTCCTGTTAATGTATCTGTATAATTTATTTGATCAATATATTCAGATATATCCCTAGTACATATTATATAAGCATCTGTTCCATCTATCCAATTAATTTTAGAACTAGTAACACCTAACCACATATCTGATATGTCACAAAAATATTTTGTAGAATTATTATCTAAATGCTCAATTGTAGTTCTAATAGGGCAATAATCACAAGGTTTATTATATCCTTTTGACATATAGCAAATTTCACCAACTTTTGCATTTGGTAAAATTTTATTTATTTTATCATTAAAGTATAATAGTTCAAATGTATCTTTTTGAATAATATATGTATAAAGTAATTGATTATTTACTATTGCATTATTTATTTGCATTTCTGTATTAAATTTTTTATCTGATTTATATTTTAATATTTGTGTACCTATAAGTCTTGAAATTAAAAATGCTCCTTCTATTTCATCACTACTCCATACATAATCTTCATCATAAGATTCAAACCCAATATATCCTTTAACTTTTCCTTGTTCCATAAAATAACAAGAAAAATATAAATTAATATTATCAATGTTATCTTTATCATATATATAGTTTAAAATATATTTATTATCTTCAATATCTTTTTTTGAATTATAATATAAAAAAGGTTTTTCATTATAACATTTTAAAAATTCCTTTTCATTAAAAGATATATTTTGATATTTATCTATTAATACTTTTAAATTTTCATTACACCATTCATAAGTATTTGATATAAAATTACTATCATATGAAACTTCAAAAATATATGCTCTACTTATTTTAAAATTTTTACATAATGTAGATAATATAATGTTTATTGTAGCTTCCATATCTTTAACTTGTAAAAACATTTCTGAAATATTTATTAATACATTTTCATATACTGTTGTTCTATTAATATTTCTTATTTCATCTTGTCTATTATTAGTTTCTCTAGTCGATAAAAGACTAGTATGTTTCATAGAACTATTATATATTTTATATTGGTCTTTACCTTCATTTTTAGAATTATAAACAGCTATATCGGCCTTTTCTAGTAATTCAGTATATGTATTTCCATAGTTTGGATAAATAGCTATACCTACACTAGCAGAAATTTTATGTTCTCTATTTTGTATATCATATGTTTTTCTAAATATATCACATACATTTTCAGCCATATTTTCTATATAACTAATATCTTCAACATTTTTTAAAAATAATACAAACTCATCTCCACCTATTCTGGCAAGAATATCATTTTTAGTACAAATTTGACATACATTATTTGCTATATTCTTTAAAACAGCATCACCAAAAATATGTCCAAATGTATCATTTATAGATTTAAAATTATCAACATCTATTATAAATATTGCGTGTGTTTCATTTGGAAAATCTAAAATAGTTTTATTCACTATATTTTCTATGGTAACTTTATTATATAATTTAGTTAAGGGGTCTCTACTAGATTTTTCTTTAAGTTCTTCTATTTCTTTTTTAAACTTATCTATATTAGATATTTTACCAATAACTTTATATATATTTCCTTCACTATCATTTACAGAAAAACCTTGATATAATGTCCAATTATAATTTCCATCATTATTTTTTATTCTTATTTCATTTTCTATAAATCCAGTATTATTAATATCTTTTATATTTTTTATAAAATTTTTAATATCTTTTTTATATATTGTATGATTTTTTATAATATTTTTTAAGAAGTTTTCCTCTTGAAAATATATATTAAAATTTTCTTTATATCTATCTGAAATATTTATTCTATCTTCCTTAACATAATATTCAAATATTATTTCATCAGACATTTTATAAATTATATCATATTGCTCTTTTTCTAATTGCAAATCATTTAATATCTTTTTATATTCTGTCATATCTGTAACAATACATTGATATATAGGTATATTATAAAAATCTTCTAAATATTCTCCTGTCAATGACACAAAAGATTTTGTTCCATCTTTTTTTATTATTTTGTATTCTATAGTTATTTTATTTTTTGTTTCTTTTAAATTTTCTATTTTATTTAAAACTATATTTCTGTCATTTTCATCTATAATATCAATATGTCTATTGTCAAACTTTTCAATATATTCATTTTTATCATATCCTGTAAGTTCATAAAATCCTTCATTGGCAAATAGTAATTTTAAGTCTTTATTACCTAATATTTTTGTAACACCACCAGGCACACTATTTATAATAGTATCTAATTCTCTATTTTTACTTACTTCTGTTTTTATAAGTTTTTTATTTTGTAAAATTATTATTAAAAATAAAAAGCTTGTTTGTAAACATATTATAATCATTACTTGAATTAAAACAACTGAAAATATTCTACTATTTTCTTTTGTATACTCTTCAACATATTCTATTGGCATTATTTCCAATGCATAAAAATCATCTTTAGCAGGATTAAAAAATGCATAATAACCTTTTTGTTCTTTTATAAAGTAAATTTCAAAAGATTTTTTTGTTTTTAAATTACTACTTAATATATCTTTTGAATTTATATTTTTATCAACATTTATTTCATCATAAATTTCATAAATATTACTTTTACCAAAAAGATGTCCTCCAAAAATAATTTGTCCTGTATAATCAAAAATATATGTACTAAATTTAAAATATTTATTATTTTCATTATAAAGTATATTAAATTCTTCTTGATTTATAAAAGTAGAAATTCCACCTATAATATTACCTTTATAATTATAAATTGGTAATATTATTTCAATACCAGTTGCATCTTTATCTATTTTATATAAATATAGTATATTTTTTTCATCTTCAATACTTCTAATAGTACTACTACCTTCTCTATAAAAAAAATTAATTTCTTCTTGTGTATATATATTTATATGTTTAAAACCTCCATTGTTTGAAATATTAAAACTTTTTTTAACTTCTTCATTTATTAATTCTTTATTTTTAAAATAAGTATTTGTAATAATATTTAATTCATCAACAGTATTTTTAATACGACTTGCAAAAAGTTGTGAGTTTAAATAACTATGGCTTGAAGCCTCTTCTTTAGTTCTTTTTATATAATCATTATTAATAGCTTTACTATATCTATAAAAACATAGTAATATAAGCATTAAACTAATAAAAATACTTATTAATATTTTTATTGAAAGCCTATCTTTATTTTTCATTTAAACTCTCCTATAAATTCTTTTAAATTATAGTTTATTTTATAAATCTCCAAAAATTGTAGGTAATTTTTCTTTAAATTCATCTAATATCATATTAGAAATTTCTCTTATTTGAGGGTGTGCTGTCTTATCTGTTCTAAGTCTAAAGAAGTGTCTCCAAGCTCTTAAATTCATAGTTACAACTATTTCTGTTTTTAAAGAGTTAGGCAATATTGCTCTTGCTTCTTCTGGTTTAGCTCCATTTTCTATAAGCATATTATAATTTTTTTCTATCATAGACATAGTATCTAACCATATTTGTTTATTTTTTCTATCTTCTTCACTATTTGAAGAAAAAAAACAAGGTTCTATAAAAGTTAATTCATTTCCAAACCTATCATTACAATAATTACAATATCTTGTACTTTCTTGTGAATAACTTGCTATTCTATGTCTAACTATTTCGTGAGTAACTCCTCTATCACAAATAATTCTTAAAGTTATTTTTTCATGTTCAATAACAGATTCGTGACCAAGTTTTAAAATATTTGTTACAAATTTTTTAGCACTTTCTTCATTAACTAAATTTTCGCTTTTATAACAAGTTCTCCCTGCACGCTCAATAGATTTTAACATTTCATTTTCATTTAATTCTTGTTCTATAACATAACTTGGTTTTATAATTTTCATATAATTCTCCTTTACATTAATTGTCTTCCTTGCAATGCTCTTGAAAGTGTAACTTCATCTACAAACTCTAAATCCCCTCCAACTGGAACACCATGAGCTATTCTTGAAACTTTTATACCTATAGGTTTTAAAAGTCTACTAATATACATAGCTGTTGCTTCACCCTCTATATTAGGGTTTGTAGCTAATATAACTTCTTCTACTGTATTATCTTTAAGTCTATCTAAAAGTTCTTTAATTTTTATATCTTGAGGTGCAATCCCTGTCATAGGTGATATAGCTCCATTCAAAATATGATACATACCTTTATACTCTCTTGTTTTTTCATATGCTGCCATATCTCTAGGGTCTTCTACAACCATTATAAGAGACTTGTCCCTTTTTTCATTAGAACAAATATGACAAGGGTCTGTATCTGTTAAATTACAACATATAGAACAATATTTTATATTTTCCTTTACATCTAATATACTACTTGTAAGTGCTTTTGCATTTTCCATAGGCATATTAATTATATAAAAAGCAAGTCTCTGTGCAGACTTGCCCCCTATACCTGGTAATTTTGATAATTCTTCTATAAGTTTTGTTACTTTATTACCATAAAAATTCAACCTAAATCACTCCTAAAAAAGTCCACCTGGAAGCCCCATACCACCAGTAAATTTACTCATTTGACTAGATGCTGAATCTTCCACTTGTCTAATAGCTTCATTAACAGCTGTTAAAATTAAGTCTTGTAACATTTCTACATCATCTGGGTCTACTACATCTTTATCTATATCTATACTTTTTATTTCTTTTTTTCCAGTTATAACTATTTTAACTGCACCACCACCACTAGTTATTTCAAATTCTTTTGTTTCTAGTTCTGCTTGCATTTCTTCCATTTGTTTTTGCGTTTTTTGAGCTTGTTTCATAAGGTTATTCATATTCATTCCACCTGGAAAACCTCCACCAAAGCCACCTCTTGCCATAATATATATCCTCCTTAAAATAATTTATTTATATTTTTATATTATTTATATAGTTTCTATTTAATTTTAAACTATTTTTATACTTAAATCAACCAAAATTTTAATTTATTCAAAATTTTTGCAATTATTCTATATTAAGTATACTATTTGGAAATAATTTTATCATATCATTAATATTATTAAAATTTTCTTTTTTACTTTCATTAGCAATTACTTTTTTATATGCTATATCATATTTTTGTATAGATATTGGCTTTATATTATAATCTTTATTAAATAATTCAAATAATGCTTCTTGTATACTATCTTTCATACTTTCTAATCTATTAACAAGTGCATTTGGACAAACTAAGTATAAAAAATCATCTTCTAAACTTTTAGGGATTGCTTGTTGTAAAAATGCTTTTTCTGGTTCTTTAAATTTATTTACAACCATTTTATAATTTTCTATTGCTACTTTTATATCTTCTGGAATTGCTAATTCTCTTGGCTTTAATTCTTCTATTTTTTTACTTTCTAAATTTTCTTTTTCTATATATACAGTTTGAATATTTTTTTCTTCAAGTTTTTTTTCTAAAAAGTTTATTTTTTGTCTTATATCTGTAATATCTTCTTCAGATACTACTGAACATAATTTTATACAACCTGCTTCTAAAACTATCCTTTCATCAAAAGCATACTTTAAATTTGCTTGTATTTTAGAAAATTCTTCTATAAGTTTTATTAAATATTGTCTATCTATATTACTAGCTTGATTTCTTAATTTTTCCATTTTTTCTTTAGATATATCTAAATTGTTATCCTCATTTGTTGATATACTAGAAATAAGTAAATTTCTTATATGATTTATTAAGTCTGATACAAATTGACTTATATCTCTACCACTTTCTATAATTTCTTCTATTATAGAAATAATTTCTACTTCTGAAAAGTTTACTATTGCATCTATAAATCTAAAAAATATATTATCATCAACAGCACCTACTAATTCTAATAATTTATTTAAAGTAATATTTTCACCATAATAAAAAGATATACATTGGTCTAATATACTAAGAGCATCTCTCATAGCACCATCTGAAATTTTAGCTATATAATATAAAGCATCTTCATCTATACTTACATTTTCATTTAACATATAATTTTTTATATTTTCTACCATATCTACATTTGATATTCTTTTAAAATCAAAACGTTGACATCTTGATAATATTGTAACTGGTATTTTATGAGGGTCTGTTGTAGCTAAAATAAATATTACATAACTTGGTGGCTCTTCTAAAGTTTTTAAAAGAGCATTAAAAGCACCTATAGAAAGCATATGTACTTCATCTATTATGTATATTCTATATTTTCCATCTGTTGGTGGATATTTTACTTCTTCTCTTATTTCTCTAATATCATCTACACTATTGTTACTAGCTGCATCTATTTCAGCTATATTTAAACTTCTATTTTCATTAAAAGCTACACACATACTACATTTTTCACAAGGAATATTATTTATTGGCTCTTTACAATTTAGTAACTTAGCAAATATTTTAGCTGTAGATGTTTTACCTGTCCCTCTTGTTCCGCAAAATAAATATGAATGACTTATTCTATTTGTTTCTACTTGATTTTTTAATGTTTTTATTATATGTTTTTGTCCTATAACTTGCTCAAAATTTTTAGGTCTATATTTTCTATATAAAGCTATATAACTCATATTTTTTCTCCCTTTAAATATATTTTCCAATATTTAAAACTATTCTGTCCTTTTTAGTTTTACCTACAATATCTAAAACTTTTATTCTACCTAATCCTCTAAGAGTTAATATATCATTTAATTTTACATTTTTAGCACCATTTGTTTCTATAACAAAATTTACAAATGCTTTTTCACCTTTTATATAATCTGAAATTTTCCCCCTAGAAATATTAAAAGCACCTGACAATACAGCATCTAATCTAAGTGATGATATTATAATATTTTTTTCTTCAATTTTAGGTTTAGGTATATCATAATTATTTATATTTATTATTTTTGTTTTTACTTTTGTTTTTCCTACTTTTTCTAAATTTATATTTATATAATCTATTATACTATTATTTATAAAACAAATAGCTTTATTATTTTCTATTATAATATCACCTATTTTACCTCTATCTATTCCAAGCCCTATTATAGAACCTAAAAAGTCTCTATGTGTAAGTTCTCTACTATATTTTTCATCATATGTTACTTCTAAAATAGATATAGGAAAATCTTTTTCTTCTGGTTCTATATATTCTGGAAAAAATCCTATAATAACTCTTTCAGCTTCTTCAAAACCACCAAAAATTTTAATATTTTGTTCTATTTTTATAGTTGATAAAATATAATTTATTTCAAGGTATTTTAATATTGGTAAAAAATCTGTGAAAGTATTTTCATAGTTTTTAATACAAAAATTTAATTGGTCTATTATTTTAGAAAATAAAATTTTATCTTCTTTATTTTGTACAGTATTTAATAATTTTTGTTTATTTATCATAAAATATCCCTTCTATCAAAAAAATAGCTATTCCTATTACTCTTCCATAAGAAAAATAAAGTCATAGCTTTTATGTAATAAATAATTGTTTAAGTTTATTATTTTAATATAATAGAAAAGCTGCTAATATTCTTTGTAAAAATATTAAAATAAACATTAATATAATAGGTGAGAAGTCTAACATCATACCATCTCCTAATGGAGACTTTTTAAGCATTTGTCTTATAGGATATAATAAAGGCTCTGATAATGCATAAATTATTTTTACTATTAAATTATTTCTATCAAGTGGTATCCAAGATAGTATAACTCTTATTAATATAACAAACTCTATAAATTTTACTAAGATACTAAAAGATTGAAAAATTAGTATATTCATTTTATCACCCTTCCCTTATCTCCACATAGAATTAGGTAACTTTATGCCACTAGCTTGTAATTTGTCTTTAAGCTCACCTGACATTTCTACATTAATAGGTGCAATAATCATTATTTTATCTGATATAAGTTGTATATTACACTCTAAAGCATAACTAGCACCACATAAAAAGTCACTTATTCTTTGAGAAATTTCATATTCTACTGCTTCAAGATTTACAACAACAATATTTCTATCTTTTATTTGTGATACTACTTCAGCTGCATCTTCCAATGTTTCTGGGTTAAACATACAAACACCCATTTGAACACTTGTATTTATATTTACAATATTTGAAGTAGTTCTTCTAGTAGAATATCTATCAAATGATGTTACATTATTACCAGAGCCTCTTCCACCTTCTCGTTCTCTATCTACTTCTTCATCTTCATACCTATCTTCATCTTCATATTCATCTTCATATTCATCACCAAAAAATATATTTTTCATTTTATCCATTATACCCATTTAATCTTTCCTCCAAAGCTAATAATTTCTTTCACCAAATATACCTGTTCCTATACGAACTATATTTGCACCTTCTTCAATAGCTATATTATAATCATTTGTCATACCCATAGATAAATACTTCATATTTATATTATCTTTATTTTTCCCTTGTATGTCAACAAATAAATTTCTCATTTTTCTGAAATATTTTCTGTTTTGTTCTGGTTTTTCAACAAAAGGTGCTACACACATAAGACCATTTAACTGTATATTTTTAAATTCGTGTATATTTTCTAAAATATTTGGCAAATTTTCTTCTAATAGTCCACATTTAGAAATTTCTTTTGCTATGTTAATTTCTAAAAGTATAGGTATAGTTTTATTAATATAAAACGCTCTTTTATTTATTTCTTCTAATAATTTTATACTATTAACAGAATGTATAAGTTCAACTTTATCTATTATATATTTAACTTTGTTAGTTTGTAAATTTCCTATAAAGTGCCAAGATACATTATTTATTTTATCATATTTTTCTAAAAGTTCTTGAGCTTTATTTTCTCCAAAGTTATTTATACCTAAATTTTTTAAAATATTAATGCGTTCTATATCTATAGTTTTGGTAACTCCTACAATTTGTATTTCATCTATTTTTCTATTAGCTTTTATACAAGATTTTTCAATATTATCTTTAATAATATTTAGGTTTTTATATATTATTTCTTTATTTTTCATTAGCAACAGTTTCCTCCCCCTTTACAACAGATAAATCTGGAGCATATCTATCATAAAGTTTAATAGTTGTATTTTTACTAGGATCTAATATTATAAATATGTCATTTTGTACTGAACCTTCTGTATCAATATTTTTAAAATTATAAATACCAGAATTTACAATATATATTCCTTTTTTAGTGAATATTTCACTTAATTGTATTTCCTGTTTTGTTTGAGGATTTATTATATAATCACCTATATCTATTATTCCTTTTGATATAGAAACATATGTATATTCCCCTGTTTCATCTTGTCCAGATATTTTTATAGGTACAGTTGTTGGTTCACCTGTTGCAGATTTTTTTGTAACATTACTTTCTACAATATAACTTGTAGGTATTTTTAAAAGTTCTTCTTCTGCAATAGCATCTAGTTTTATTTTAAAGCCTTCTTTAGGCTTACTAAGCTCAAAAGTAATATTTCTTTTATCTATAAAGTCTATCATATTTTTATTAGACTTCATTAAAACATAACTTTCTTTTTCACCTATATTAATTTTTTCTATAATTACTTCTAAAGGTCTTAAATCTCCATTATCTTTAATATAAATAGTTCTAGTTTCCCCTTGTTCCCAAGTTGATATACTTTGCGTATTTATATAACTTCCTATATAAAAATTATTATCTTTTACAACTTTAAATACTCTTTCACCTTCTACAACATTTAACTTAAATTCTTGTTCTTCTTTAGGTTGCATTAAAGTTTGCTCTTTTGTTAATTTTTCTCTATTTTCAAAAGTGAAAGTTTCTTCTAATCCATCTGTATAGTAAGATACTATACCTGAATTATTAGCATAAATATTTTCCATATTTTTATTAACTTTCTGTTCTTGTGCTGCCTTTTGACTAGATAAATCTTGAACACTGCCTGTATTTTCTGATAATAACATTTGATTTCTTATAGTAACCTTTTTACTTATAGAATCTCTTAACTCATATATTTTTGAAACATTATATGTAGATAATTCACTTATATATTTGTCTAAAGTTTGCTGTATTTGATTATCTATCTTTTTTACATCTTGGTAAAATATAGAAAGTTCGTCTCTTTGTTCTTGTAATTGTAATATTTTTTCGTTTATAAGTTCTATATCTTTTTCTGCTGTTTTTATTTCTTCTTGATTTTTAATGGTTGCTACTAATTCCCCTTTTTTTACTCTTTCATTTTCAGTTTTATTAAACGTAAGAACACCTTTTTTACTAGATTTATAAACTATCTCATCTCTAATTATAATACCTTTAGCTTGTGTACTATCTTCTATAGAGCCTATTTCTATACTCTCATAATCTACTGGTTTTTTATTTAAACTTTTTGATACAGATATACCAAAATAAGATATAATAATTGTAAACATAAAAACAGTAAATAATCTTGACATAAAGTTTATATTTCTATTTTTAGGTTTCTTCTTTGCTCTATATATTTTTTTATTTTGTATAGGTCTATCATAATAATTACTTCTATAGTTACTATTATTACCATATCTATTATTATTTATATTAATTCCACTATCTCTATTGATTGAAGTAACTTTGCTATTTTTATTTATTGTGCTAACTTTGTTAGTTTTATTTTTAGTAACTTTATTGTTTCTATTTATTGAAGTAACTTTACTATTTCTATTTACTGTATTAACTTTGCTAGTCCTAGTTGTTGTATTATTATTTATTCTACTATAAGTTGTGGCTTTTGGATAGTTTGTTTTATTCTTATTGTTTCTGATTTGTTCTTTACGCTTTTTTTCTAAACTAGTAATATTTTGTTTATGAGGCTGATTTTTAGTTGAACCTTGTTTTTTTCTACTTTGTTTTTTTCTATCCATAAGTCACCTCCTTATATTTTTATAGTAGCTTGTAATATATTCTAAATAATATTTATATAATAATATAAATAAAAAGTAAAGTAGTGATAAAATGAAATATTTAAAAAATTTAAGCTATTACATTATACCATTATTAGTGGCATTTTTCAATATATTAATTATAATTGTTCCCAATGTAGTTATATCTTCTGCACAAGCTGGATTGTTATTATGGTTTAACAAAATATTACCCTCTATATTGCCATTTTTAATAGGTACAAATATTTTAATACAATTAGGATTTATTGATTTTTTAGGCACACTTTTAGACCCCTTTATGAAAAGATTTTTTAATGTTTCTGGTTGTGGAGCATTTGCACTAGTTTTAGGTATGTTATCTGGCTATCCTGTTGGAGCAAAAATAACTGCTAGCTTACGAGAAAACAATAAAATTTCTCAAGTAGAAGCACAACGACTAGTAAGTTTTACTAATAATTCTGGACCTCTTTTCATAATTGGTGCTATTGGTATTGGCATGTTTAAAAATGTTTATGTAGGCTATCTAATTTTAGCTATACATTATATATCGGCTATAAGTGTTGGTTTCTTATTTAGATTTTATAAAAAATCTGGAAATATTTTAGTAAGTAATAATATATCTTTTAAAGATGCACTATTAAAATTAAAACTTGCAAGAATAAAAAGCAATAAAACAATGGGGCAAATATTAGGTGAAAGTGTTAAAAGTAGTTTAGAAACTATTTCTATAGTTGGTGGCTTTGTAATACTATTTTCTGTTATATCTGAACTTTTTAAAATATCTGGTATATTTGAAAAAATAGGTAAATTTATATTTACACCTAATATTGAACCTTTTAGTAATGGTTTATTTATGGGTATTATAGAAATAACAAATGGTATAAATATGTTATCCTCTATTGAAGGTATTAATGGTATAATTATTACTTGTGGTCTTGTTTCATTTTCTGGTTTTTCAATACTTGCACAGACTTCTAGTATGATTTATAAATCAGATATAAAAATGAGTATTTATTTTTTATCTAAAATATTACATAGTATTTTTTCTATTTTATATGCTATTTTATGTATACCTATATTTAATAAGTTAATAATAAATAATACTGCATCTGCGTTTAATTATTTTGAAAATACAAATTTTAAATACTCTACAATATATTTTTTATTTGGCATATTTATTTTAATACTGTTTTCCATATTTTGTAAATACTTTTTTACTAAAAAACATAAATTTTTTAAAAATAAATATAAATTTTGACAAACTATACATATTTAATTATAATTTTACTATATTATATTAATATTAAGTAGGTGAAATATGGTAGAAATTAAAATTAATAAATCAAATGAAAATCAAAGGCTAGATAAATATCTTTTAAAATATCTTAATAAAGCTCCTAAGTCTTTTATTTATAAAATGCTTAGGAAAAAAAATATTAAGTTAAATAATAAAAAAGCTGAAGGTAATGAAATTATTATTAATGGTGATATTATTAATATTTATTTATCTGATGAAACTATAAGCTCTTTTAAAGAAGAAAAACAAATTAATAAAACAAATTCAGATTTTAAAATTATTTTTGAAGATAATAATATTATTTTATGTTACAAACCTATAGGGTTAGTTTCTCAACCAGATGATAAAAATAAAAATAACTCTTTAAATGACCAACTTATTTATTATATTTACAATAAAAATGAATATAATAATAATTGTGATTTTACACCTTCTATATGTAATAGATTAGATAAAAATACAAGTGGTATAGTTACATTTGGTAAAAATTTAAAAGCATTACAAAGCCTTAATAATGCCTTTAAAAATGATTTTATATATAAATATTACTTAACTGCTGTATATGGCAATATAACTAAAAGTGGTAAAATAGAACTTTATCATACAAAAAAAGATAATAAAGTAATACTTTCTAAAGAATATATACCAAATAGTAAAAAAATAATAACAGAATATGAACCTATTGCAAATAAAAACAATAAAACATTATTAAATATAAAACTTATAACAGGTAAAACACATCAAATTAGAGCATCTTTTGAATATATAGGCTATCCTATAATAGGAGAAAAAAAATACAATCAAAATAGTATAAAAGATAAATTTAATTTAAAATATCAATTTTTACATTGTCATAAATTACATTTTAAAAAACAAGATGAATTTTTAAGCTACTTATCAAATAAAACTTTTACTTGTGAATACATGGATAATTCATTTAAAAATGTACTTAATTTTTTTAACTATAATATTTAATAAAGGAGTTACTTATGAAAAATATTGATATATATACAGATGGAGCTTGTTCTGGTAATCCTGGAGCTGGTGGTTATGGTATAGTCTTTTTATATAATGAACATAAAAAAGAAGTTTCTAAAGGATATAAATTAACAACTAATAACAGAATGGAAACAATGGCTGTTATTACTGCCTTAAAAATGTTAAAAGAACCTTTTAATGTTAATTTATACACAGATTCTAGTTATGTAGTTAATGCTATTAACAATGGTTGGGTTCATAACTGGAAAAAAAACGGCTGGGTAAATTCTAGTAAAAAACCGACTCCTAATGTGGATTTATGGGAAGAACTTTTGCCACTATTAAATATACATAATGTAAAATTTATATGGGTAAAAGGGCACGCTGAAAATAAGTATAATAACCGTTGTGATGAACTAGCTACAAGTGCAATAAAAAATAATAATTTGCTAGAAGATATAAATTATATAAATAAAGACAATATAAATAAATTTAAAGAAAATAATTTAACAGAAAATCATAATATGAATAAAGGTAAAAAAATAGTAATATATGGTGACAGTATATCTACTAGAAATTATGGTAATGGTGGTTATGAAGACATATTAGAAGAAAAATTAAATACAAATAACATATATAATTATGCTATTTGTGGAACAGGTGTAACATTAAATCAGCAAGACAATTTTATACACATTTTATCTAATGAAGAAAACATTCATACAGATGCTGATTTAATTATTATATGGTATGGAACAAATGATTGGTATTGGAATAATGAAATAGGTACAATAGATAATAATGACTTAAATACATTTACAGGTGCTTTTAATAAATGTTTAGAAATATTACAAGAAAAATGTAAAGAGGCTAATATTATTTTATTAACACCTATTTTTAGAAATCAACCACCATTTGAAATGGAAAATAATAAATCATTAAATAATGCATATAAAACTAAAAATAAATTGGGTTACACACTTAAAGATTATAAAAAAGTATTAATAGAAATAGCTGAAAATAGATGTATACCTATATTAGATATGCATACACTATCACAAATAAATAATTTTAATTCTAATATATATTTAGAAGATGAAATACACCCCTCTGAAGTTGGTTATGAAAAAATAGGCAATATAATAGTAAATTTTATAAATACATACTATAAATAAATTTCTAGTTTTGTATTATAACTAAAGTTCTAATCTTGTATTATAACTAAATTTATAATCTTATATTATAACTAACGTTCTAATCTTGTATTATAAATAAAACTTGTACCAAAAGAGCTATGAAAAAATTCATAGCTCTTTTTAATTAAAAATAATTATTTATTTTTTAAGTTGAAGAAAGTGTTAAGACCTAAGTATTCAGCAACGTTACCAGTATCATTAAGCTCTTCTTCAATTCTTAATAATTGGTTATATTTAGCAACCCTGTCAGAACGGCAAGGAGCACCAGTTTTGATTTGACCAGCATTTACTGCAACAGAGATATCTGCAATAGTAGAATCTTCTGTTTCACCAGAACGGTGAGATACAACAGCTGTCATATTGTTTCTGTTAGCTAATTCAATAGCTTCAAAAGTTTCAGTTAAAGTACCGATTTGGTTAACTTTAATAAGGATAGAGTTAGCTACGCCAAGCTCAATACCTTTTTGTAATCTTTGAGTATTAGTAACGAATAAGTCATCACCTACTAATTGGATTTTATTACCTAATTTTTCAGTTAATAATTTCCAACCATCCCAGTCATTTTCATCTAAACCGTCTTCGATAGAAATAATTGGGTATTTAGCAACAAGTGCTTCATAGTAAGCAACCATTTCTTCAGAAGTTCTGTAGATTTCTTCACCTTTCATTTTACTTTCGCCTTCAAAGTAGTATTTACCAGTAGCTTTGTCATAAAGTTCAGAAGAAGCAACGTCTAATGCAACTTTAATTTGTTCACCTGGTTTGTAACCAGCTTTTTCAGTAGCTTCAAGGATTAAATCAATAACTTCATCAGAAGTAGCTAAGTCAGGAGCGAAACCACCTTCATCACCTACAGCTGTAGAAAGACCTCTTGCTTTTAATACTTTCTTTAAGTTGTGGTAAATTTCAGCACACATTCTTAAAGCTTCTTTGAAAGATTCAGCACCAACAGGCATAATCATAAATTCTTGAACGTCAACAGTGTTATCAGCGTGTTTACCACCGTTTAAGATGTTCATCATAGGAACTGGTAAAGTTTTAGAATTAAAACCACCTAAATATTGATATAAAGGCATATTTAAAGCTTCAGCAGCAGCTTTAGCAACAGCCATAGAAACTGCTAAGATAGCATTAGCACCTAATTTAGCTTTGTTTGGAGTACCATCTAAAGCAATCATAGCTCTATCAATAGCTACTTGGTCAAGAGCATTCATACCAAGAATTTCATCAGCGATAATTTCGTTTACGTTTTTAACTGCTGTTTCAACACCAGCACCAACATATCTGTCGCCACCATCTCTAAGCTCAACAGCTTCGTGTTCACCAGTAGATGCACCTGAAGGAACAGCTGCTCTACCCATTACTAAATTACCTACTAAATCTTCAACAATAACTTCAACTTCAACAGTTGGATTAGCTCTAGAGTCTAATATCTCTCTTGCAATTAAATCAACAATTTTAATATAACCTTTCATTATATAAAAAGCTCCTTTCTATTTATGTTGTATAAAATAATTTGTTATAATATAATAATAACTTTAAATGGAAATAATGTCAATATTTTAACACAATATTTTTTAAAATTTATTTATTTAATTAATAAACTTTCACCAGTCATTTCTTTTGGTTGTTCTAAATTCATCATATCTAAAAGAGTTGGTGCAATATCTGCAAGTTTACCATTTTCTTTAAGACCTTTAGCTTTATCACAGTTTACTAAAATAAATGGTACTGGATTTGTTGTATGAGCTGTAAAAGGCTCATTTGTAGTATAATCTATAAGCTGGTCACTATTACCGTGGTCAGCACAAATAAACATTTGAGCATTATTTGCTACAACAGTATCAACAACTTTACCTATACACTCATCTACATACTCAATAGCTTTAACAGCAGCATCTATAACACCTGTATGTCCTACCATATCTGGATTAGCATAGTTTACAATAATTAAATCATATTTACCACTTGCAATATTTTCAGTTAATTTTTCTGTAACTTCTTTAGCACTCATTTCTGGTTGTAAGTCATAAGTAGCAACTTGTGGTGAAGGAATTAAAATTCTATCTTCATTTTTGTATGGTTCTTCTACACCACCATTAAAGAAAAATGTAACATGAGCATATTTTTCAGTTTCAGCAAGTCTTAATTGAGTAAGACCTAAATTAGATATGTATTCACCAAAAGTATTTGTTAAACTTTCTTTTAAGAAAACAACTTCTTTATTTTTTATAGAAGAATCATAATCTGTAAAAGTAACAAATTTTGTATTGAAATATCCTTTAGCTCTATCAAAACCTGTAAATTCTTCATCACAAAATGCTCTTGTCATTTCTCTAGCTCTATCTGGACGATAGTTAAAGAAAATAACAGAATCATTTTCATTTATAGTAGCTACTGGCATATCGTTTTCTGTAACAACAGTAGGAACTACAAACTCATCATTTACATCTTTAGAATAAGAATTTTCAATGTAAGAAATAACATTGTCTGTACTATCACCTTTACCCATAACCATAGCGTTATAAGCGTGTTCTACTCTTTCCCAACGATTATCTCTATCCATTGCATAATATCTTCCACTAAGTGTAGCTATTTTACCAACACCTATTTCATTAATTTTAGCTTGTAATTCTTCTAAGAAACCTTTACCAGAAGTTGGAGGTGTGTCTCTACCATCTAAAAATGCGTGAATATATACTTTTTCAATACCATTCATTTTAGCCATTTTTAATAAACCATATAAATGCTCATTATGACTATGAACACCACCACTAGATAAAAGACCCATTAAATGTAATGCACTATTTCTTTCTTTACAATTATCCATAGCACCTTTTAATACACTATTTTCAAAAAAGTCTCCATCTTGGATAGATTTAGTTATTCTAGTAAGTTCTTGGTAAACAATTCTACCAGCACCCATATTTAAATGTCCAACTTCAGAGTTACCCATTTGACCATCTGGTAAACCAACAAATAATCCACTAGCATTTCCTTTAACGCAAGGATATTCATTAGCTATTTTGTCAATATTAGGAGTATTTGCAAGTTTAATTGCATTACCTTCAGTTTTTTCATTTATACCAAAACCGTCTAATATCATTAAAACAGTAGTTTTTTTACTCATATTTAGCTCCTTATAAAATTAATAATTTACAACTTTAATAAAGTCTTCTTTAAGAGAAGCACCACCAACTAATCCACCATCAATATTTGGCATATTGAATAATTCGTTAGCACTATCACCTGTAACACTTCCGCCATATTGAATTCTAATAACGTCTGCTACTTCTTGACCATATACTTCAGCTACAACTTTTCTAACTTCAGCACAAACTTCTTCAGCTTGTTCTTTAGTTGCAACTTTACCAGTACCAATAGCCCAAATTGGCTCATAAGCAATAACAACTTTAGTAGCATCTTCTTTAGAAATACCTGCAAAAGCTTTTTTAACTTGTACTCTTACTAATTCAATAGTAATGTCAAGTTCTCTTTCTTCAAGAGTTTCACCAACACATAAAATAGGAACTATATCGTGTTCTAATGCTTTTTTAACTTTTTTGTTTACTACTTCATCAGTTTCCCCAAAATATGCTCTTCTTTCAGAGTGTCCAATAATAACATATTTTACACCTAATTCTTTAAGCATAGATGGTGCAATTTCACCAGTATAAGCACCAGATTCTTCAAAGTGCATATTTTGAGCACCAAGATTAATATTTGTACCTTTAATAGCTTCTGAAACAGACATTAAATCTACAAAAGGAACACAAACAACTACATCACTTTTATCTGTATCAATACCACTTTTTAAAGTGTTGATAAGCTCAACAGCTTCATTGTGGTTTTTATTCATTTTCCAGTTACCTGCAATAATTTTTTTTTTCATAATATCCTCCATATAATATATAAGCTAAGGCTAAAAAGCCTTAGCCTATAAAATAAATTTATATATATTATTTATCGTCTGCTGCAACAACACCTGGTAATTCTTTACCTTCTAAGAATTCTAAAGAAGCACCACCACCAGTTGAAATGTGGCTCATTTTATCACCAAATCCAAGTAAGTTAACAGCTGCTGCTGAATCACCACCACCAATAATAGTAGTAGCATCAATATTAGCTAAAGCTTCAGCTACTGCAATAGTACCTTTAGCAAAGTTTTCAAATTCAAATACACCCATAGGTCCATTCCAAACAACAGTTTTAGCATCTTTTATTGCATTAGCAAATAATTCTCTAGTTTTTTCGCCAATGTCAAGACCTTGCCAACCTTCTGGAATACCACCTTCAACTGTTTTAAATTCTGTATCGTTTTTAAATTCTTGTGTAACAACTGTATCAACAGGAATTAAGAAGTTAACACCTTTTTCTTTAGCTTTTTCCATCATTTCTTTAGCATAGTCTACTTTGTCAGCTTCTAATAAAGAGTTACCAACTTCAAGACCATTAGCTTTCATAAATGTATAAGCCATACCACCACCAATGATTAATGTATCAACTTTTTCAAGTAAGTTGTTAATAACATTAATTTTATCAGAAACTTTTGCACCACCTAAAATAGCTACAAAAGGTCTTTCTGGATTGTTTACAGCATTACCTAAGTAAGAAATTTCTTTGTCCATTAAGTAACCAACAGCAGATTCAGAAACAAAGTTTGTAACACCAACTGTTGAACAGTGTGCTCTATGAGAAGAACCAAAAGCATCATTTACATATACATCACAAAGACTAGCAAGTTCTTTACTAAATTCTTCTACATTTTTAGTTTCTTCTTTTCTAAATCTAGTGTTTTCTAATAAAACAACATCACCATCTTGCATAGCTTCAACAGCTTTTCTAGCATTTTCACCTACTACTGTATCATCTGCCGCAAAAACAACTGTTTTACCTAATTTTTCTGATAATCTAGTAGCAACTGGTGCTAAAGATGCACTTGGAGTAGGCTCTTTAGGTTTACCTAAATGAGAACATAAAATAACTTTTGCACCTTCATTTATTAATTTATTTATTGTTGGAAGAGCTGCAACTATTCTATTTTCATCTGTAATAACACCATCTTTTAATGGTACATTAAAGTCACATCTTACTAATACTCTTTTTCCTTTTACTTGTAAATCATCAACAGATTTTTTATTTAACATAAGTAAATTCCCCTTTCAAAATACACAACATTTTGTGCTACTAAATTTTAAATTATGATTAATATTATTAATTTATAACACATTAATCACATTGATAATATTATAACATATTTGACAAATTTTTGCTTTACATTTTTTATACAATTTTTTATATATTTTATTGTATATTTTTATTAATAACACACAATTTTAAATTATTATAATAAAAATATTAATTTTTAATGTATAAAATAATATTTTTAAGTTATTATTTATATTTTATTATAATTAATAAACTTTATTAATTTATTATCGTATAATAGAATATAAATAAATATTTTATATGGAGGTAATAAATATGACAAATGAAAGAATGATGATTTTAGAAATGGTTAAAGATGGTAAAATAACTGTTGATGATGGTGTTAAACTTTTAAATGCTATAAATAAAAATAATTCTTCTAATTTTGATGATTTTGCACATGATTTAAAATATAAAATAAATAATATGTCTAAACCTAATACACAAAAAATTAAACAAAATACACAAGCATTTTTCAATAAAACAGAAGAAATATTTGATGATTTAACAAAATCTGTAAAAGATTTCTTTAATTCAAATACAACTATGCAAAATGATAATCAAAATAAAAATGATAATGTTATTCATATAAATCCTGTTGAACCAGAAGAAGATAATAAAGATAATAATGAAAATAAAAATAATAACTAAACATTTTTTTACAAAAATAGCTACAATTATTTATTTGTAGCTATTTTTATGTTATAATAATAATCTAAAAATAAATTTAAGGAGTTGATTTTTATTTCAGAAGTTGCTATATTTACTATATTTATTATGTTATTTACAATAATATTTGTTGTATCTTGGATATTAAATATTTTGTCAATGTATTGTATATATAAAGATGCTAAACAAAAAAATAATGAACCAATGTTATGGCTTATACTATTTATTTTTGCTGGTTTTATTGGTTTATGTTTTTATATATTTTCAAACAGAAATAAAACTTATGAAAATATAAATAAATTTTATTATAGATATTTAAAAGTTTATTTTTGGATTTCTATTATAACTATTATAATTATATTATTGTTTATAAATTCTACTTTTATAAATTTTCTTTTATATGATTACTATTAAAATTATATAAAAATAAACCCCATAGCTTAAGCTATGGGGTTAAATATATTAATCTTTAAGATTAGTTTACAGATGCCATATGAGAAACTAAATCAAGACATTTGTTTGAATAGCCCCACTCATTGTCATACCAAGAAACTAATTTAACAAAGTTGTCATTTAAAGCAATACCTGCTTTAGCATCAAATACAGATGTGCAGTATTCATGAATAAAGTCAGTAGAAACTACATCATCTTCAGTGTATCCTAAGATACCTTTTAATTCGCCATTAGCAGCTTCTTTAACAGCAGCTTTGATTTCTTCATAAGTAGCTGGTTTTTCAAGACGGCAAGTTAAGTCTACAACAGATACGTTAGGAGTTGGAACTCTGAATGCCATACCAGTTAATTTACCATTTAATTCTGGAATAACTTTACCAACTGCTTTAGCAGCACCAGTAGAAGAAGGGATTATGTTAGCACAAGCTGCACGACCACCTCTCCAGTCTTTTTTAGATGGACCATCAACAGTTTTTTGAGTAGCTGTAGTAGCATGTACAGTTGTCATTAAACCTTCAACGATACCAAATTTATCATTGATAACTTTTGATAAAGGTGCAAGACAGTTAGTTGTACAAGAAGCATTAGAAACAACGTTCATATCTGCTTTGTATTCTTTGTGGTTTACACCCATAACGAACATAGGTGCATCTGCAGAAGGAGCAGAGATAACAACTTTTTTAGCACCACCTTTGAAGTGTGCAGAAGCTTTGTCAATAGTAGTGAATACACCTGTAGATTCAACAACATATTCAGCACCAGCTTCGCCCCAAGCGATATCTTCTGGGTTCATACATTGGAATACAGTGATTTCTTTACCATTAACAACAAGTTTGTCGCCTTTAACAGAAACTTCACCATTAAATCTACCATGAACAGAATCATATTTAAGCATATAAA
This sequence comes from uncultured Clostridia bacterium, assembly GCA_944376805.1. Lineage (GTDB taxonomy): Bacteria > Bacillota > Clostridia > Lachnospirales > CAG-274 > Tyzzerella. The sequence continues at coordinate 18,913 of CALWDX010000078.1, read as the reverse complement.
CCATATATTCAAGGTCGATAAATGGGTCATTTATAGCAACAACTTCTAAATTATCTCTTTCAATTGAAGCACGAAATACAAGACGACCAATACGTCCAAAACCATTAATACCTACTTTAATCATTTTAAAGTCCTCCTAATTTTAAAGATTAAGGTTAAAAAATAGAAATATAACTACTTTTTAACAACTATATACATATTATAACATAAATTATCAATAAGATAAATAACTTTTTAACAATTTTTTCATTTTTATTTTCTTTTGTGAACAAGTGCTACAATTGAAAACGCTAAAGCACACCCACTTATTAATAATGACAATGAACTAACAATAACACTTGTAACTTTCATATAAAAATACCTCACTTTTTTATAAAATATTTAGTTTTTTTCACTTTGTGAAAATTTATCAATTATTTTAGATACTATTATTGATAATAATGGTATAAAAATTAATGTACTTGTTATATTTATAATAGTAAAATTTCTTACATTAGAAATTTCACCATATTCTATAATATATCTAAATAACATACCTAGACAAGTTACAATAATAGTAAACAAATACATATAGAAATAATTTTTATTTCTAATTAAACAAATAAAACAACCTATAAATATTATAATATAGAATGGTCTTAATGTAAGCATACTTGTAGTCATTACTGTAGAAATAATTGTATTTTTATCTAAATTATTTGTTATTACAAATACATTTATTATTATACCTAAAATTATTAAAAATATTTCTCTATTATTTAATTTTATATTAAAAATAGGGAAAGATGCACCAATTAAAATTGGCATAAATATCATAAATGTTATATACATAACTTTATTTGAAATTTGTTTATTATTTTCCATAATATCTTCACCTTTATAATAACTTTTATACTATTTTAATTATTTAAAATAATTGATACCAGCCTCAAATATTTTTTGGTCTTTTTCACCTATTACATTTTTGTAAAGTCCATTTCCAATTCTTTCAGAGTGTCCCATTTTACCAAATACACGTCCATCTGGGCTTGTTATACCTTCTATTGCAAGCATAGAACCATTAGGGTTAAATTTAATATCATATGTAGGATTATTATTTTTATCTACATATTGTGTTGCTATCTGTCCATTTTCAATAAGTTGTTTCATTACTTTTTCAGTAGCAACAAATCTACCTTCACCGTGTGAAAATGGTATTTTGTGTGTATCACCTACATTACAATTATATAACCAAGGTGATTTATTAGAAGTTATTTTTGTTGTAGCAAGACAAGAAATATGTCTACCTATTGTATTAAATGTTAATGTTGGTGCATCTTCTGTCATATCTCTTATTTCACCATAAGGTACAAGCCCAAGTTTTATAAGTGCTTGGAAACCGTTACAAATACCTAACATTAAACCATCTCTATTATTAAGTAAATTCATTACACTTTCTTTTATTCTTGGATTTCTAAATATAGATGCAATAAATTTACCAGAACCATCTGGTTCATCACCTGCACTAAATCCTCCAGGTATCATAACAATTTGAGAATTATCTATTATTTTTACCATTTTTTCAATAGATTGTTTTATACCATTACTATCAAGATTTTTAAATACAAATGTTTCTACTTCTCCACCTGCTTTTTCAAAAGCTCTTTTTAAGTCATATTCACAATTTGTACCAGGGAATACTGGTATAAATACTTTAGGTTTAGCAATAGATATATTACTTTTTCTTTTTTCAGTTACTTTGTATTCTTTTACTTCTAATTCAATATTATCAAATTTATCATAATATTTAGTAGGGAAAATAGGTTCTAAAGTGTCAAACCATACTTTTTGAATTTCTTCTAAAGTAATTATTTCATTATTTACTAATATGTTTTCTTCTTTTGTAGTTTTACCTAAAATTTCATATGTAAAGCCTTTAAATTCTTCTTCAATATTTACATTTTTACTTACTTCTAAAACAAATGAACCATAATTATAATTGAATACTTCTTTTTCTAAAGTAATATTAGCACCTATGTAATTACCTAAAGACATTTTACTAATAGAAGATGCTACACCACCAAAACCTATTGTACTAGCAGATAAAACTTTTTTATCTTTTATAAGATTATTTAATTTTTCATAATTTTTAGTAAGTTCTTCAAATATAGGTAAATTGTATTCATCATAATTTGTAGTAAGCTTAATAATATAATTATCTACTTCTTTAAACTCTGGTGATATAACATTATTAACATTAGCTACATCTAAAGCAAATGATACTAATGTAGGTGGTACATTCATATCTTTAAAAGTACCAGACATACTATCTTTACCACCAATAGCAGCTATACCAAGTTTTAATTGTGCGTGTAAAGCACCTATTAAAGCACTAAATGGTTTACCCCATTTTTCTTTATCATTACCTAATTTTTCAAAATATTCTTGGAAAGTTAATTTAATATTTTTATAATCTCCACCAGTAGCCACTATTTTAGAAACAGATTCTACAACAGCATATATAGAAGAGTGGAAAGGACTCCATTTTGCCACTTGTGGATTATATCCATAACTCATAATAGTAGTAGTATTAGTTTCACCTTTTAAAACTGGTATTTTACAAACCATAGCTTCTGGTGGTGTTAATTGATTTTCTCCACCAAAAGGCATTAAAACTGTACCAGAACCAATAGTAGAGTCAAACATTTCAGAAAGCCCTTTTTGACTACATACGTTTAAGTCTTTTAAATTGTTAAGCCATTTTTGTTTAATATTTGTTAAGTCTTCTTTTTCTTCTATTTTTTGATTAGGCATTTTTACTAATATATCCATATTTTGAGTAGCACCATTAGTGTCTAAAAAGTCCCTAGACAAGTCTACTATTTCTTTGCCTCTCCATTTCATTCTTAAACGTCTATCATCTGTAACTTTAGCTACTACAACGGCTTCTAAATTTTCTTCATTAGCAAAAGATATAAATTTTTCAACATCTTTTTCTTCTACAACAACTGCCATTCTCTCTTGTGATTCAGAAATAGCAAGCTCTGTACCATCAAGCCCTTCATATTTTTTTGGTACTAAATCTAAATTTATGTCAAGTCCATCTGACAATTCACCTATTGCAACAGATACTCCACCTGCACCAAAATCATTACATCTTTTAATAAGTTTACTTACTTCAGGATTTCTAAAAAGTCTTTGTAGTTTTCTTTCAGTAGGTGCATTACCTTTTTGCACTTCTGCACCACAATTATTAATTGATTCTTCTGTATGTTCTTTAGATGAACCAGTAGCACCACCACAACCATCTCTACCAGTTCTGCCACCTGTTAAAATAACAACATCACCTTTTTTAGGTACATTTCTAATTACATTTTCTTTTTTATTAGCACCTATAACTGCACCTATTTCCATTCTTTTTGCTACATAATCTTCATCATAAATTTCTGCTACAAGTCCTGTTGCAAGTCCTATTTGGTTACCATATGAACTGTAACCGTGTGCAGCTGTTTTTGTAATTGTTCTTTGTGGTAATTTTCCTGCTAATGTATCTTTTATTTCTGTTCTTGGGTTACCACTTCCTGTTACTCTCATTGCTTGATATACATAACTTCTACCAGATAATGGGTCTCTTATAGCTCCACCTAAACAAGTAGCAGCACCACCGAAAGGCTCTATTTCTGTTGGGTGGTTATGTGTTTCATTTTTAAACATAACTAACCATTCTTCATTTTTTCCGTCTACATCAACATCTACTACTATACTACAAGCATTAATTTCTTCAGATTCATCAAGATTTTTAAGTATACCTTTTGCTTTTAATGCTTTCATACCCATTACAGCAATATCCATAAGACAAATATCTTTTTGTTTGTCTTTATATAAAACTTTTCTTTCTTCTAAATAGGTATTATAAGCATCTTCTATTGGTTTTTTATAAAATCCTTCTTCTATTTCTATATTATTAAGTCTTGTTGCAAAAGTTGTATGTCTACAATGGTCAGACCAGTATGTATCAATCATTTTAATTTCTGTTATACTAGGGTTTCTATTTTCAGTATTTTTAAAATAATCTTTACATAAAATCAAGTCTTCTTTGTTCATAGCAAGTCCTAATTCTTGTCTAAATTGTTCTAATTCTTCTTCTGTTTTGTCAATAAAGCCATTTAATATTTCTACATCTTCTGGTATAGCAAACTCCATATCTAAATGGTCTGGCTTTTCTATACTAGCCTCTCTTGAATCAACAGGGTTAATTGCATAACTTTTTATTTTTTCTATTTCTTCATTATTAAGGTTACCTTTTAAAATAAAAACTTTTGCATTTTTTACTAAAGAAACTTCACCCTCTGTTATAAGGCTTATACATTGAATTGCAGAGTCTGCTCTTTGGTCATATTGTCCTGGAAGATATTCAACAGCAAACATAAATTCATTATTTTCAAGTTTAATATTTTCTTCAAAAACAGTATCTACTGGAGGTTCAGAAAATATTGTATTTTTAGCATCTTCATATACACTTTCATCTTTTAATTGTATATCATATCTATTTAAAATTCTAACATCTTCTAAATTTTTTATACCTAAATTTTGTGTAAAATCTTTTAATAAACCTTTAGCTTCTACATTATAACCATCTTTTTTTTCTACAAAAATTCTTTTTATATTCGCCATTGCCAAAAACTCCTTTATAAGTAATTATTATTTACTATTTTCTTTAAAGCCTTCTAGTCTCATCTTTTTATAAGCTTTAAACTCCCCTTTTTCTAAAGCATCTCTTATTTCTTCCATCATATTGTTATAAAAATATAAATTGTGCAATACACATAGTCTCATTGCTAACATTTCTTTAGCTTTAAATAAATGTCTTATATAAGCTCTACTATAAGTTTTACAAGCAGGACAATTACAATCTTCTGCTATTGGTCTTTCATCTAGTTCATATTTTACATTATTAAGATTTAATTTTCCTTTATTAGTATAAACATGTGCGTGTCTACCATTTCTAGCTGGTAATACACAATCAAAAAAGTCTACACCTCTATCAACTGATTCTAAAATATTTTCAGGTGTACCAACCCCCATAAGATAAGTTGGTTTATTTTGTGGCAAATAAGGTACAACATCTTCTAATATTCTATACATTTCTTGATGTGTTTCACCTACTGCAAGTCCACCTACTGCATATCCATCTAAATTTAAATCTGAAATAACTTTTGCATGTTCTATTCTAATATCTGAATATGTCCCCCCTTGATTTATACCAAAAAGCATTTGACTTTTATTAATAGTATCCTCTAATGAATTAAGCCTACTCATTTCTGCTATACATCTTTTTAACCAACGTGTAGTTCTATCAACGGAATTTTGCATATACTCTCTAGTAGCTGGATAAGGTGGACATTCGTCAAAAGCCATTGCAATAGTAGATGCAAGATTAGATTGTATTTGCATACTTTCTTCTGGCCCCATAAAGATTTTTTTACCATCTATATGAGAGTTAAAATATACACCCTCTTCTTTTATTTTTCTAAGTCCAGTTAAAGAAAATACTTGAAATCCACCAGAATCTGTTAAAATAGGCTTGTCCCATACCATAAACTTATGCAACCCACCTAATTTTTTTACAACTTTATCACCAGGTCTTAAATGTAAGTGATAAGTATTAGACAATTCAACTTGTGTTTTTATTCCTTGTAAATCTTCTGTTGAAACAGCACCTTTTATAGCCGCTATTGTTCCAACATTCATAAATACTGGTGTTTTTATAACACCATGTACTGTGTGAAATTCGCCAAGTTTGGCTCTACCTTCTGTTTTTAACAATTTATACATATTAAAACCTCTTTTAATTTAATTCTACATTTTTATACTTTTTTATTATACAATATTTTTACAATATAATAAAGATATTTATTAAATTTTTTAATAAATATCTTTATTATATTTAATTCCTATTATACCATTTTGCTTGTTCATTCCACATATTATAAAATAAGTTTTTGTTATCCATTAAAATTTCAAATGTTCCTTGTTATATAATTTTTCCATTTTCTACTACTATTATTTTATTAGCATTTTTTACAATACCTAACCTATGTTTAACACTTTAACAATAATATTTTTTTGTAAATATTTATATTGTATAATTTATTTAATTAATATATAATTTAATTGATAAAAAAATTTTAGGAGGATTTATATTTGAAATTTTTTAAATATACTCAATTTTTTGTTTATATTATTTTTTAATATCAATATTTTACCAAAGTTATGGATTTTTTATATTATATAGTGGTGGTACTGATGACTTTGCTTATTTTATTTCATTTGTAATAGCTATGCTTTGTATGATTTTTACCCCTTTTATTTTTTTATATCATTTTTTTATAAATAAATTACCTAATAAAAGTAAGATTTGTAATATTACTAAAAATATATGTATTATTAATATTTGTATAGATTTAAATTATTTACTTAGTAATATTATTAGTGCAATTATTATAGATTTTTATAATAATACACAAGCTTTTTATTTAAATTTTTTAGTTTATATATTTTTTAATATAATATTTTTATATTTTTACTTTTTTAAGAAAAACTATGTAAAAATATGTAAATTTTTTTATTTTTCTTCATTAACAATATGTATAATATTTTTTATATTATGTATTCCAAATTTTTTATAAATAAATTAATATAGGAGAATTTTTTATGATAAATTTTATTGCAACAACAACTTTTGGACTTGAAGCTATTGTTAAAAGAGAAGCTCAAAATTTGGGCTTTTCTAATATTTCAGTAGAAGATGGTATAGTCAATTTTACTGGAGAAATAAAAGATATACCTAAAGCTAATATATGGTTTAGAAGTGCTGATAGGATATTAATGGTTATGAATAAATTTAAAGCTACTACATTTGAAGAACTTTTTCAAGGTGTAAAATCTATAAATTGGGCAGATTTTTTACCTAAAGATGCTAATTTTATAGTTAGTGGTAAATCTTTAAAATCTACTTTATCCAGTGTACCTGCTTGTCAAAAAATAACAGAAAAAGCTATTGTTGAAAAATTAAAACTAACTTATAAAGATGTTGAATATTTTTCTAAAAGTGGGGCTTTATATAAAGTGCAAGTGGCACTATTAAAAGACAATGTTACTATCACTCTTGATACAAGTGGGACAGGATTACATAAAAGAGGGTATAGAGAAAATCAACTTGCTGCACCTTTAAAAGAAACTTTAGCAAGTGCTTTAATAGACTTAAGTTATTATAAAAAAGACCGTATACTTATAGACCCAACTTGTGGTTCTGGTACTATTGCTATTGAAGCTGCTATGATAGCTAAAAATATAGCTCCTGGGCTTATGAGAAATTTTGCATCTGAAAATTGGGATTTTATAGACAAATCTTATTGGAAAGAAACTAGAAAAGATGCTTATAGTAAAATAGATGTAAATTGTAGACCTGAAATATATGCAAGTGATATAGACGAAAAAGCTATACAAATTGCTAAAGGTAATGCTAAAATAGCTGGCGTTGATGACTGTATTAGATTTGAGGTTAAGCCTCTTAATAAAGTTGATATTAAAAATATTAAATATGGTATTTGTATTTGTAACCCACCTTATGCTGAACGTATAGGTATACTTGAAGAAGTGGAACAACTTTACAAAGATATGGGTAAAATATTTAATAGTAATAAAACTTTTTCTACTTATGTACTTACTTCTCACGAAGGTTTTGAAAAATTATATGGTAGAAAAGCAGATAAAAAAAGAAAGTTATTTAATGGTAATGTAAAAGTTGAATATTATCAATTTTTTGGAGAAAGACCTCCAAAAGCTACTAAATATTAATAAATTAATTTAAGGCTGTAAATTTTGTCTACAGCCCTAAATTTTTATAAATTTAATTTTAAATCATCTAATTTTATTAAATTTTTCTTTCTCATAATTTCACTTATTAAAAGTGTTATTATTGCTGGTAATATAAAATGTAATAATAATATTTTTATTATTAATGATGTTCCATTTTCTCCATTATACATAGCTTGCCAAGTAGAGATTTGACCTACTAGTCCACTTGTTCCCATACCTGCACCTGTTGGTATATTTTCCATTTTAAAAAATACAGTACTTATAGGTCCTAATATTGCACTTGTTATTATAGGTGGTAACCAAATAATAGGCTTTTTCATAATATTAGAAATTTGTATCATAGAAGTACCTAATCCTTGAGCAAAAAGTCCATTTACACCATTTTCTCTAAAACTCATAACAGCAAATCCTACCATTTGAGCACAACAACCTACTGTTGCTGCTCCTCCTGCTATTCCAGATAAACCTAATATAATAGCAACTGCTGCCGAACTAACAGGCAATGTTAACAATATTCCCATAACTACTGATATTATAATACCCATTAAAAATGGTTGAAAATTTGTTGCAACTTCTATAAAATTACTTATAATATTTATTATGTAAGATGCAAAAGGTGCTATTAATAATCCTAGTATACAGCCAGATAAAATAGTTATAAGTGGTGTAACTATTATATCTACTATTGTCTTTTTATGTATTAATTTTCCAAATTCTATGCCAAATATAACAGCTAAAAATGCCGTTACTGGATCACCTGCTCCACTTAATATTACATTACTTTCATTAAAAATATTACCTTCAAATATTTTTGGTGCATATGAACCAAAAAAACCAGTAATTGCAGATGAATATATAATTAAATCTGGACAATTTAAAATTTTAGCAACTCCTACACCAATTCCTGCTCCTGTACAAATAGAAGCAAAAATTCCTATTTTAATAAATATTTCTCCTATATTACCACCTATTAATAAACCTAATTGTTTTATAATAAGTCCTGTTATTAATGTAGCAAAAAGTCCTAATGCCATCCCATTTAATCCTAATACAAAATACCTTTTAAATATAAGTTTAATCACAATAAATTTCCTCCATAATTGTTAAAATTTATAATTTTTATTTATATTGAAAGACTGTAAACTAGTATAGTCTACAGTCTATTTTTTAATATTTATTATTTACAGTTATTACAATTACTGTGTTTATTACTATTGTGTTTATTTGCTTTTTTACTATCAATATCTTCAGCAAATTCTACTCTTGAATTTACATTATTCATATTGTTCATATTATTTTTGTTTGCTTTTAAATTTTTACTGTTTTTCTTATTCATAAGAAATACCTCCTAAAAAATAAATATATTTTTTGAGTTTATATAAAGTAAGATTAGCTTATATTTAATAATATATTTTTTCTTAATATACTATTTTAAAAATATTAACTCACCTTACAATAAATATTATTATCATATATTTATTTTTTATTCAGTTTTATTTTTGTAAATTTTATACATTTTCAGCTTTTTCTTCAAAATCTAAAGGTTCTTCTAATGTTATTTTACCAAGCCTTGATGCTCTAAACTCATCTATAAGTATATAAGCTGCTCTTTGTAAATCAACTTCCCCACCTTTTGTTTTAAAACTTCTGGCTATACCTATATTTTCTAAAATTTTATCAGCTTTTTCTTCTTTACTAAAATCTATTTTATATCTTTCTTTTAAACTATTTGGATAAATTTCTTTTAAAAGCTCTATAAGATGTAAAGCAAGTGTATAAGTATCTAATATATCATCATTTACTGCACCAGTAAATGCCAATTTTAAACCTACTTTTTGGTCTTCAAATTTTGGCCATAATATACCTGGTGTGTCTAAAAGCTCAAAATCTTTTTTAATTTTTATCCATTGTTTACCTCTTGTAACTCCTGGTTTATCACCTGTTTTTGCTAAAGATTTTCCTACAAACTTATTTATTAAAGTAGATTTACCTACATTTGGTATCCCTACAATCATTGCTCTTGTAGGGACAAAAAGTCTACCTCTTTGTTTTAATCTTTCCACTTTCTCTTTCATAAGTTCTTTAGCTACTTCTGTTATATCTTTAATTCCTTTTCCTGTTATAGAATTTACTAATATAACTTTACAACCTTTTTCTTCAAAATATTTTACCCATAAATTAGTTTTTTTGTCATCTGCTAAATCTACTTTATTTAAAATTACTATTCTATGTTTATTTTTAGCAAGTTCATCTATTTCTGGATTTTTACTACTATATGGTATTCTTGCATCTAAAAGTTCTATAACAATATCAACAAGCCCTATATTTTCTTGCATCATACGTCTTGTCTTTGTCATATGTCCTGGATACCATTGTATATTCATATTATCACCCTTTTCTTATTAAATATTAAATTTAAATGGAAATCCTAATTTTTTCATAAAATCTACCATTTGCCAACAATCATTACTTGTATATTCATCATCTTTATAAGCTTTTTCTTCTTCTAATATTTTAAAATAATTTGATATATCTTCTTTTTTTATACTAAAACAATTACAAACTATATACAAGTTACCTATAGAAATATCTTTATTAAATTCTTCTATACAACTTAAATATTCTTTATCTTTACTAAATTGGTCTATTTCTTCTCCATTATCACATAAACAGTAACTCCAACTTTTACCATCATAAATATATAATACCATTACAATAGTATCTAACATTTCAGATAAAATACTAGCTAAATAATGATAACCATCACAAAATTCATTTAATAGAACTATTGTTCCCTTATTTATTTCTTCAAATTTACATTGGCTACTTACTAAATTTGTTATTGTTTCTGTTTCTTCTAATTGTTTTAATATATTTTCTACTTGTTCTTTATTACAATTTTTTACTATTGCTATTTGTATAAAATTCCCCAATTTTAATCTCTCCTTATTATACAAAAAAGGCAATAGATATCTATTACCTTTTTTGAGTTATTAGAAATATAATTATTTACTTCTTCTATTAATATCTTCTTTAACTTTAGCTGATTTACCAACTCTATCACGAAGGTAGTTAAGTTTAGCTCTTCTAACGATACCATATCTAACTACTTCAATTTTTTCAATTCTTGGAGAATGTAAAGGCCAAGTTCTTTCTACACCTACACCATAAGAAATTCTTCTTACAGTAAATGTTTCACGAGCACCACCGTTTTGTCTTTTAAGAACAGTACCTTCAAACATTTGTACTCTTTCTCTTGTACCTTCAACAACTTTAGCATAAACTTTAACAGTATCACCTACATTAAAGTCTGCAATATCTTTTTTAAGTTGTTCATTTTCAATTTCTCTAATAATGTTATTCATAAGTAATCCCCTTTCAAATTAAATGTTCTTATTATCTTACATAAAAGCGGAACATTCGTATTACATATCTTGTAGATTATAACATATCTATTTTATTATTTCAAGTATTTTTTTAATTTTTCTTTAATTCCTTTTCAGTTTTTAAATAAAGTACAAACAATATTACAGCTAAAGTCACTAAGGCAAATATCCAAGTTAATAATAAGTTAGCTGTTAAACCAGCTACAATATAACCAACAACACAACTTATAGCTACTACTAATGTATAAGGTATTTGTGTTGAAACATGGCTTATATGATTACATCTAGCACCTGTTGAAGATAAAATTGTAGTGTCTGATATAGGGCTACAATGGTCACCAAATACAGAACCAGCTAAAACAGCACCTAATGAAATAATTATTAATTCTGGGGCAGTATTTTCACATACAACTACTATAATAGGTATAAGTATACCAAATGTTCCCCAAGATGTACCCATAGAAAAGGCTAAAAGTCCTGCTACACAAAATGCTACAACTGGTATTAACATACCTGCTAAACTAGAACCTTCTACAAGTCCTCCTACATAACCACCTGTATTTAATAAGTCTCTACAAACACCACTTATTGTCCAAGCTAATGTAAGTATAATATATGCTGATACCATTGATTTAACACCTGTTGATATACCTGACATAAATTCTTTAAATGATAAAATTTTTCTTGGTACAAATAAAAAGAATGTAACTACTAATGTAAAGAAACCACTTATTGCAAGTGCTGGTCCTGCATTTGTATTACCAAAACCTTCTGCTAAAGTCATACCACCATCAAAATATCCTCCAATATATAACATTGATAATATAGAAAATACTATTAGAACTAATATAGGTATAACTAAATCAAATACTGTACCTTTTTCAGATATAGTTATTTTACTAAGATCATCATCTTCATCTGCTTCTTGAAAATCTTCATTTTGTTTACCTTCAAGAGCTAAAAGTTCACATTTTGCCATTTTACCAAATTCAAGTTTTGTTAATGATACAACTAAAACCATTATTATAGTTAAAATTGCATATAAATTATATGGTATAGTTTTAACAAAATCTTGTATTCCATTTAATCCACTATCAGTCATTTGGGATATAACTGATGCCGCCCAAGATGAAACAGGTGCAATTATACAAATAGGTGCTGCTGTTGCATCTATAATATAAGATAATTTTTCACGAGATATTTTATATTTATCTGTAACAGGACGCATAACTGTACCAACTGTTAAACAGTTAAAATAATCATCTATAAATATTATCACACCTAAAATAGCTGTTGCTATTTTTGCACCTTTTCTAGACTTTATCCTTTTTACAGCCCATTCACCATATGCTTTTGAACCACCTGCTTTTGTTACAACTACAACTATTGCACCTAATAATCCTAAAAATATTATTATAGAACTATTTTCAGATAGTTTTTGTCCCATAAGATTCATAGTTACTTCAATCGTTCTTGCTCCAACTTGTATAATACCATCTGTATCATATATAGAATATATTAAAGTTCCAGATAAAATACCAACAATAAGAGAAGATATAACTTCCTTTGTTTTAAGAGCAAGTATTATTGCTATAATTGGTGGTAATAATGATAAAATACCCACCGTATGTATTTCCATTGAAATCTCTCCTTTGTATTTATTTTCTTAAATAATTTTATCATAAAATATTTTTATATGCAATTTTTTTAATAATTATTAATATTTTTATTAAAACTAAAATAATAAAAACTAGTATTTTATTATAAAATACTAGTTTTTGTATAAATTTAATTATTTATATTTATTTACTATTGTTATTAGTATACAAACTTTCTCTATAATCTTTACTAGATTTTTGAACTACCTTTGAAAGTATATTTTGATACTCTTTATATTTACCTTGAAATTTTTTTATTAAAGACTGTTCAAATAAAATTTGTTCATTGTTAGGTGCTAATGTATAGGCTTTATATATTGCAGCCTCTGCTTTTAAAAGATTATACTCTTGTCTATAATATTTAGCAAGTTTAAGCCATAATATATAATTGTCCCTATTATAAAAATTTGCCTTTTCAATACATTTTATAGCTAAAGGTATATTATTAAGTTGTTCATATATTTCACTTTTAGTTATTAAAATATCTATATCATTATTATCATCTATAATATCTAAACATCTTATAACTTGGTCATACATATTAAGTTTAATATAACAACTTGCTAATTTTAATATTATATCATAAGATTTATTAAATAAATATGCTTTTGCAAATTCACTTTTTGCTTTATCATAATTTTTTTTCTTAAAATATAATTCACCCAAATAATAATATTTATTATATAAATTATTATTATCTAAATTACTTATATAATCTTTTGCATAATCAAAATCTTCTTTTTCTATTAAAATATCAATTATATTAAATAGTATATCTTTATTATTAGGCTGTATATTTATAGCTTTTTTTAAATATGTTAATGCTAAATCATATTTTTTAAGTCTTATATAACAAACACCTATATTATTATACAAAATTGGATTTGATGTATCAAAATCTATTGCATCTTTATAACTTTCAATAGCTTTTTCAAACATATTTTCTTTAAAAAGTCTATCACCTTTTAACTTTTTACGTTCTACTTGTCCTCTTTTTTCCCAGTTAAAAAGTTGTAAAGAAATACTTCCTATTTCTTCTAATGTATAAAAATTATTTATTGTTAAAAATTCAATACTTTTTTGATAAAAATTTTGTTGTTTTTTTATATCTATTAACTTATTAGCTAAATCTTTATTTAAAAGTTCTTTAGATACCCAATTTATAAATTTATCTTCAAAAAAATCTGTATTGTATTCTTTAAAATTATTATAAAAAAGATATATCGCTTCTTCTATAGAATAAATATTTATTCCATTTGAAAGTCTGTATGGAGATATATTTTTATCTTCTACCATACTAAGTTTTAAACTAGCCACCATACAAACCACCTTTCTTATAATTATAATCTTATTAACTCTGTTATACTTCTAGCTATATTGTCTAGTATATCATAAAATTTGTCATTTAAATCATAATATTTTCCACTTGGAACTGTAACAGGGTCAAAATGTTTTAAACTTTCCTTATCCCTTCTTGCTACAACATAAGTTGTAACTTTTGCCTCTTTTAACATATTACAAATATCTTCAACACTCTTTCCACTATTAGTAGGTACATGTGGAGGTGCATCTGTTATTAATATAAATATACTTTGACTATTAGGTTCTAAAACTGAATTTTTTAAAAGTTGTACTCCTGTTTCTAATGCATCAAGTGAAGATTCTGGTATATCTCCACCATAAGTTCTTGGTATATTTTTAACTTGACGTTTAAATTTTTCTACATCATCTGTAAAGTTATAAACACTTGGTTTTTCTCTTTCATTTAAGTCACCAAATCCTATAAGACCTAACTTAAACTTAGCTCCTCTTTCACTTAATATATTAGAAAATTCTATAGCCCTATCTTTTACACCATTTATATAACTATCCATACTTCCAGTAGTATCTATTAAAAATGTTACATTTACATTATCTGTACTTGTTCCCTTAAATTCTTCCTTTTTAGGTGGTGCTGAAAATTTTGTTCTATCAAACTCTGTAATTTTCATTTTACCTGTATTAATATCTTTTAAGTAAACTTCAAAAAGATTATCCTCATTAATAGCATAAGTTATTTCTATTTGAGAAGTTCCTTCTAGACCATCTAATATAGAAGTTCCTATATATTTTCTATTTATTTCATCACCTTGTTCCCATTGATAAACATCAACAGCTACTGTACTAGCTCCATTAGCACTTGAAAATTTAGAATCTGAAAATTTACTTGGTATTGGACTGCCCATAGGTATAATAGGTATAAGTCCTCTTTCCATTGTATCTATATTTATAATAGCCTCTGTACCAAAAATTTGTCTTGTTATTTGTCCTACTTTTACATTTCTATTAGGTAAATGTATAAGATAATTATATATAGCCGCTCCCATTGCTACACTTTTAGCTGGGTCTGTTGCTCTATAAGGTTCTTTAACAAATCCTGCAACCATTCTCTTAACCATTGGTATAAGTGTAGAACCACCTACTAATATAACTTTTGAAATTTCATCTGGTTCTTTACCTGCTCTTTTTAATGCTTCTTCTAAAATTTCACGGCTTCTTTCTACATATTTTCTAATAAGTGCTTCAAAATCTTCTCTAGTTATATCAATAGATAAGTTTTTAGGTACACCATCTACAATAATAAGTGGATTTACTTTTATAGATGCTTTACCTGTTCCTGATAATTTTTTCTTAGTTTGTTCTGCTTCTTGTTTGAGTTTTTGCATAACTGTCTTTCTATCTAAATTATCAAGAGTATCTATATCTATACCACTATCTTCTTTAAATTTTTCTTTCATAAACCTTATAAGTTCTGCATCAAAATCATCACCACCAAGGTTCATATCACCAACATCTGCAAGTTCTTGAAAAATTTCTTCTCCATTTTCATCTATACTAACTTTTAAAACACAAGCATCAAATGTACCTCCACCAAAATCATAAACAAGTAATGTTTGTGCATATCCTTGTTTATAACCATATTCAATAGCAGCTGCTAATGGTTCTGATAAAAGGTAAACATTTTTAAACCCTGCCAATATACCTGCTTGTTTTGTAGCAAATATTTGTCTATCATTAAAATATGCTGGGTGTGTTATAACAACTTCTTCAAAAGTTTCTCCCGATTGTTCTTCTGCTGATTTTTTAAGTTTTTTAAGTATTTCAGCACTTACTTCTTCTGGCGTTTTTTCTACTCCATTTATAGATATTTTTTCATCTGTTCCTATTTTTCTTTTTATAGATATAACTGTACTTTCTGGATATATAATAGAAGCCAATTTTGCCTCTGCCCCTACTACTATTTCTTCTCCCTCTAATGTTGGATAATTTACAACTGAAGGCAATACTTCATCTGTACCATCTATTTTTACAACTTCTATACTATCATCTTTATCTTTATATATTGTAGCAACTGAATTTGTTGTACCTAAGTCTATTCCTAAATATCCCATTTTCTACCCCTCCAAAACTGTTTTATTAAATCTACTTGGGTCAAAATCTTCGCTATATCCTGATGGTTCATACTCTGTACCATATCCCATATCTGTAACAGAACCTTTAACAAGTCCACCTTCTTCTTCTACTTGTAATGTTATATTAAGTCTTGTTTTTCCACTAGGTCTTTCTGGTAAATCTTTTATTAAAACTTCACCTATAAGTTTACATTTTTCTATTGTATCTTCTTTATTTATTCTTTCCATAATTTTTAGACTAAAACTAGTCATATCTTCTTTTGTACTACCTGAAAGTGTAAATATTTGTTCTTTTTTAGCTAATGCATAAGGTGTACCTCTTCTAATCATTGTATAAAAAGATTTTGTACCATTATTTTCTATTTCTAACCCTATATCGTGAGGTACTGTAACTTCAAATTCAATAGACATTTTTTCACTTTCTATATCTGGTGAAGATAAAAGTCCCATTTTCATAGCTGCATAATATGTTGCCCCTAATGATATATCAAGTGCTGGGCGTTCTGATGTGTAAATTTTACTTTCATTATTAAATATACCTATAAGCATATCTTTTACCCAAGGCATTTGTGAAGAACCACCCTCTAATAATACTCTGTCAATATCATCTGGTGTTAATGCTCCTGTATAAACTTCTCTTAATGCTTTTAAAACAAGTTTTCTAGTTTCTTCTATAAAAGGATTTATTATGTTCTCTAAATCTTCTCTTGTCATCTGTTCTACAAAAGGTGGTATACAAAAAGTAAAAGGTATTCTAAAAGCCTTTACACCTGAAAGACGTTCTTTAGACTCTCTAGCACGACAAATAAGCTCAACCATATTTTCTGGACTTAAATCTTCTCTTTTTTGATTTGCCTTTTCTTCTATAAAATCAAAACATTTATTTAAAATATATTCATCTACATTGTCCCCACCATGATAGGCTTTTCCACCTTCACTTATAACTTGTAATTTTATATGTTTATCATCTTTTTCTAAAACATTAAATAGTGTAATATCTAATGTACCACCACCAAAATCAAATACCATTATTTTTTCATCTTGGTTTAATTGATGTCTAAAATTATAAGCAAGTGCTGCTGCTTTTGGTTCTTCTATAAGACAAATAAGCTTTTCTGATATGCCTGCAAGTTCACAAGCTTTCATAGTAGCTTTTTTAGCAGCATCATCAAAATCATAAGGTACAGAAACAACAAGTCCTGCTATTTCTGCTTTAGGATTTAAACTTTTACAATGTTCTACAAGTTCTGTTAATATTTTTGCTGAAATTTCTTCTGGTAAATATTCTTTTCCATCTATTTCTACTATTTCATTTGTTCCCATTTTTCTCTTTATAGAACGTATAGTAGTTTCTGGATATATTTTCATAGAACGAAATGCCTCTTCACCTATTACCCATTCACTTTCTCCTTCGTCATCTTTTCTATATTGAACAACAGATGGCATAGGTATTTTACCAAATCCATTACTTATATCTATTGGCTCTGGTTTTTCATTAATTATATCCCAATAACTTATTATAGAATTAGTTGTTCCTAAATCTATCCCTAAAATATAATAATCTTCAGATAAACTTTTATTTTCTTCTATTTGTTTTTTATATTCTGTCCATTTCAATATATACCACCTCTTTTTTCTTTTGCTTTATATGTTTATAATAAATTGTTGTTTAAAATCTGTTTTAGGATATATTTCACCAAACCCAAAATCTTCTATATTAAATATTAATTCTTTACTATTTTTAAATTCCATATAAATTAAAAACCTTATTGTTTTAATATTCCTGTTATTAAATTGTGAATACTCATCTAAATTTATATTTATTTTTTCAATATTTTTAAAATTACTATTTTCTTCTAATGCTATTTTTATTTCTATATTTTTATCATCTGTTAAAGAAAATACTTTTTTATTAAATTTTTGCCATATAAAACTACCTTTAAATATAAATGGTTCAAATTTTTCTTTTTCATTTTCTTCAATAAATATACCTATATTATATTTAACTTGGTCTAAATCTTCAATATACATTTTATCTTTAGATAATACACCCAGTTGTTGACAAGCAATTATACACGCTCCATCTGATATAAACCTTTTAGATTTTCCTTTAAAGTTTTTTTCTAAATTAAATCTTGATTTTATAAACTTATGTATAAAATCAATTTCCATACCTCCACCAGATAATATAACGTTTTTTATTTCACTTTCTTTAATATCTACATTATTAAATAAATCATTAAAAAATATATTTATTTCATTTTCAAAAAAAGAAATTATATCAAAAAGTTCTTGTTTTGTTATTACTTTTTGAAATGGTGGATAAAAAAAGTTATAATAAAGTTTTATATCTGATAAAGTTTGCCTTTGAAATATAATATCAAATTGTTGATATACAAAAGAATCAATATTATTTTTTTCATATTCTGTTAACTGAACCTCCCACGACTAAAGTCGCGGGGTTCCTGCTTCATAGAATTTTGCATATTTTAAATATGTCTTACTAATTCTCCACAGGCTATCCCCGTAGTTCCTACGGTTCTTACATATATTATTT
>CALWDX010000077.1 GCA_944376805.1 uncultured Clostridia bacterium | reverse complement strand
ACTGATTCTATTTTAACATGTTTTTGTGGTGTTGCTAGTATGCTTAAAGGCATATAGCCAATAAGCATAACTGTACACAATAAAAAACTAATAAATCTTTTTATTAGATTAACTCTCATAGAGTACCTCCTAAATACCTAACATAGTAGACATATTAGCAAGACTTTGTAAAAACTCTTGAACAGTTATTATACCTTTTCCATTCATATTAGGGTTATTATAAATTCCTGTTTCAAATGCTACTTGTATAGATTTTTTATAATTATTATTAATATTTTTTATGTCTTTTGTTAAATTATAATTTCTAATTTTTACTGTTTCTAATTTTGTTCCACTTTTCATTTCATATACTTTAATAGTAAGGTGAATAGCTTCTTCAGATGTAATATTATTATTCATATTTCTATTAGATATAATAATACCTTTTGTTTTGAAAAATTCTATAGGGTCTTGTGTTTTACTAGCTCCACCAACTCTTGCTAATGAACCTATAGTAGCATTTCTTGTCATAGGTGCTCTTAAATTAATATTACCATCTTTACCTAAAAAGTCATCTAAACCATATTTAATAACTATATTTGTTATTTGGTTACCATTAGGTAAATTACCCACACCATTAATAATAACTTTTTTACCTGCAAAGATATATTCACCTGTTTCTTTAGTAAATATAGCTTTTTTACCTAAATAATCTTTTGTACCAACACTTACCCAATTACCATTAGATTTTTTATAACCATCAATAGCTATATCTGTTGCTACTTTATATGCAAAAACAATATCACCTGCTAAAAATTGTATATGCTCTGCTTTTCTTATTAACTTAGTTAAATCTTTAGTTAAATTGTTTGCAAATTTTAATTTGAATTCTTCAAAAACTTTGCCTAATTCTTGAATCATTATTTTATTCTCTGTTTTATTTTTTATAAGTTTTTCTATTTTAGCTTTAAGGTCTTTTGAAAACTCTTTTGTTTCTAAAAGTTTATCTATATAATCAAGCATATCTTGGTCCCACTCAATTATTGGGTCTTTTGTTGCAACAACACTAACTTGTATAGTAGTTGCTGGGCTTAAACTATTAGAACCATTTACTACATATTTATTATTTTTAAAATCAACAGTAAGTTTAATAAAATAATCTTTTATATCTTGTTTTTTAGATTCTAATTCTTCAGCTACTTTTTTAATAATATCATTTTCATATGGGTCTATAGTTTTAGGATTAAATATTACATCTGCATCATTATAAGATATTTTAAACCCTTTATTTTGGTCAAATGCTGATATAACAGCACTTGCTGGTAAATAATATTCTTTATAACTTCCACCTTTGCCAACTGCTAAATCTATAATACTATTATTAGTAGTAGCTATTATTTTATCAAAATATTGTGGTCTATAATAAACTAATGTATCTGTAGTTGTATCTTTACCAAACCAATATGGTTGATTTTTTAATTCTTCAACTAAATCTTTAAAATATTTATCCCAATTGTTTACATCTTCATCATAATCATTATCATCATTACTTGAATCTGTTCTATGTTCTACTTCATTTGAGTATATAGATGGTGCATTTAAAGGTATATTTAACATTCTAACTCTTATAGTATATAAAGTACCAGATTTTAAACCTGTTATTTTATATGTTACCTTCATTGTTTTACCATCATCATTATCTGTAAAAGTAAGTTTATCTTTAGGCATTGTTTTATCTTCAGACCATTCACCTAAATCTTCTTTTAAAGAATATTGTAAATTATATTCAGTACCTATAAGGTCTAAATCCATTTTAGGTATGTCAAAGCTAATAACTACTTCACTTTTTTTATCATATTCAGCTCCATATTCTACTCTAAGATTTTTAGGACCTGTTGTATTTTTTGTAGTAAATGTTAAAGGTACCCAAACAGAATATGCTTCATCACCTTTTTCAGAAACTCTAACAGTTCTTATATAGTAGAAATATATTTGATTAGGTGATAAAGTTTTATCTTTTATTCTTCCATCTTCACCTTCCCAAGAAATATATTCATATCTTTCAGGGTCTGCTGGTGTAGTAGCAAATTTACCTGTTTCAGCATCAAATTCATATATTATACCTTTTTCACCATCTTTAGATGTTCTTAAACCAGCTTTATTTTTTACATTTGAAAGACTTTGCCAAGTTTTTTCATAACTTTCTCTAGATTTTAAGAAAGTATCTGGTAATTGCTCACCTTTTGTTTTTATAAATTGATACTCTAAAGTTGATTTTGGCTCTTGCCCTTCAGGTATATTGTCTTTTACCAAATTCCAAACTAAATCTACTGAATTTAAAGTGATTTCTTCTGCTATAAATTTATTTGGTGCTGGTGGTATTTTTTCATTTTCTCCAGGTTCTCCATCATTTTTCTTAGTTGTAGCAGTTACTATATGTGAAAATTTAGAATAATCTATTTTTTCTGTTAATAAATCCCCTGCTAATTTATTGGTTAAATTAAATTTTTCTAATATATTTTTTTGTGATATTTTTGTAACCATTTCATATGGTGTTGCGCTAGTTCTACCTACAACATAATAAGTTTGGTTTTCATCTAATCCAAGGAAATTTAATTTTTGTTTATCTATACCCATATCTTGACCAATATTAGCTATTTGAACAATTTTTCCTTGTCTTAAAGTATCTAATAATAATCCATTACTACCTGTTAAAGTATTAACATCAATATTTATACCTTCTGCTGTCATAGCTTCTGTATTTTCATATTTATTTATATTGCTTTTTATGCTTTCTGGTATTTCTTCTTCTTTAGAATATTTAACAAGTTCATCAAATAAAGCTTTTTCTTGTGTAATATAAAAATCATATTTAATAGAGTCATCTTTTAATTCTCTACCAATAGTTTTTAACATAATTTCATTATATGCATATAATAAATCTTCTTTTTCTTTATATCTTAATGTATCATAATCTACACTAAAATTAGTTCTATCTACTGTTTCTTCTATAACTCTTAAATTTTGTGGTGGTGGAACTGGTATTCTTTCAATTCCATTTAAAACAAGTGTAACAGGTAATGATAAACCTGTTGTATATGTATCTTCTGCTCCATTTTGTGGTTTTATAGTATAAGTACCTTTAGTAGCTAAAAAGTATATATTAGGATATTCTAATACTTTTTTGTCTGTAGCCCCTTTTTCTGATACAGGTATTTTAAATGTAACATTAGCTACAACTGTTGTAATTTGTTTATTACCTACTACCTCTTTTTTTGTACTTGTAAATGTTTTATCTTCTCCTTCTACTATAGATATTCCAACATTTTTATATTTATCAGGTAAAGTATATTTTATGTTAGTTATATCATTATCACCAAAATCTAAATTTACTCCTAAAAAATCTGTTTCTTCTAATTCTTCAGGTTTTAACCCTTTGTAAAATAAGTAATCTATATTAAAATTTGGTGGTATTTGTTTATGTTGACTTTTTAAATTTTCTAAAACAGTTTTAGTATCTATATCCCACTTTAATGTTAAAAATAAATGTTCTTGTTCTTCATCTTTTCTAACAATATTAGAACTAACTATTTCTAAATTTTTAGGTGTACCTAATTTTATATCTGTATCAAATGGTTTATAATGTAAAATTTGAGAAGTAAATTCTAAATCTGATTCATCACCAGTAGGTAAAAGAAGTGTAAAATCTACTTTAAAATATTTCTCTATTTTAGAAACTAAGTCTAATGGAACAGGAACTAAAATTTTACTTTTACCTTCAGTTTTATCTTCATAAGTAAACCAATCTTGAATTGTTCCTACTTGTGCACCTTGTTTTACTATATATTTACCATTATAACCTTTATAAGGTTCTATTTCTAAATAGTATTCTGATTCACCTAAAGCAACTACTTTATATGCTGGGTATGTATAAATTCTACCTATTGGTAAAGTAGTTGGCATAGTTTCAAAATATGTTCTATCATCTGTTCTTTCTAATGATAAGAATATATCATTATATATTGTACTTGATTCTAAATTTCTTAATATAAGTGTACCTGTATGATTAGCATCATCATACTTATATTCAGCTTTAACAGTTCCCTGTCCTCCTGTAACAGTAGCACCATTATTTGCATAAATATTATCTATTTTTACTACTAATTTTTTTGTATTATCTGGGTGTCCTAAATTAAGAACAAGCTCTGTAGGTGTTTTTGTTGTATCTTGAATAAAATCATATTTACCATCTTTCCATGGGTTATTTGGGTCTAATCCATCTTTCCATTCTTTAGGTGTATTAAAAGTAATACTTACCCCTACCTCTTGACCACCAGGATATTCTGTTATAGGTCTATTTGTTTGGTCTATAATGTCTTTACCTAATGGAGTTTTATTAACTATACTTCCTTTTTCTGTCTCATTTGCATAAGGTTTAACTATAAAGCTTTCACCTGTATCTATACCTAAAAATATTCTTTTTGTTTCTTTTTCTTTTTGGTTATTATTTGTAGTATATTCTAAATCAAATGGATATATATTACCTCTTGTTAAACCATTTGTAACAAAATGCATTTTTCCATCTTTCCATAAAAACTTGATGCTTGTATTTCCATATTTAAATGCTGCACCACTATTTTCACTTATTTGAAAAGCAACATCTTTAGCATTACCATCTTGATATACATTTTTTAATGTAAAACTATCTGTATTTGGAAAATTATTTATATTAGCTGGTACATATGCTTTTTGTGCTTCACTATATACTAAAAGTTTTTTATTAGCATCTTGTCCTTTATTATTTACTTTATTATCCCCATTAATTTTATATGTAATAGTAGATTTATCATTTTCTCTTTTTATTTCAAATTCTATATATTTACCATCTGCTAAAGGATATTTTAATGTATAAGTTCCTGTGCTATTTTCAATACCGTTTAACTTATTAATATCCCATATTAATAATACTTCATCACTAAAAGTATCTCTTGATATTTCTTGTAAAATATCATTTAATGTTTTATCTTTGTTCCAAGTAAAATTTGTTTTACTTGTTGCTTTTGGATTGCTATATGCAAAAATACTTAATGTAAAATTAGATAACATTGCATTAAATATCATAACAAACAGCAAAACTTTGGCCGTAAGTTGTTTCATTTTTTACCCTCCTAATTATAATTATAAAAAATTAATTTTAAACATTATATATATTATATCGTAATTTTTATAAAAATAAAATAGTTTTTATAAAATTTTATTATTGTAATTTTTTGTATTTCATATAAAAATCAAAAGTTTGCTTTAAACTACTATATATGTTATAATTAAGTTCAATTTATTATTACCGAGGTGAAAAAATGTATATTTTTAAACAAGCAAAAAATGCTATATTAGATTTTGATAAATATGTAGAACTTTTAAAAACAAAGATTTCAAAAGTTATTGTTTATGCTTTATTTTTTATAATTTTATCAAGTTTTATATATTCTTCATATCCATTTATATCATATTATACTCAAACTAAAGGATTTGATAATTTTATAGAAGAATATATTCCTGATTTCAAAGTAGAAAATAATAAACTAATATTTGATAAATATACTAAAACAGATACTCCTTTAGGATTAACATTTATATTTGATACAAAAGAAAACAATAGTATAACAAAAGAAGATAAAAAAGATGTAAAAAGTCCTATATTAAAATTTACACCTACTCATATTATATCTTCAGAACTTAATTTTAATATGGAGTTAGAACCCTTTATTAAAGGTTTTAATATACAAAATAAAGATGATTTAGTTAATATAAAACTTATTATTACTATATCTAATTTTATAGCATTTGTTATAATTATGATATTGTTTATTTTAATTGATTTATTTTGGCTTATTATATCAACTTTATTAATAAATTTTATTTCAAAAATATATGGATTAAAATTTATACCTTCAGAAATTTTTAAACTTACTGTTTATGTTAGTACAATACCTTATATTTTAAAACTTATATTTTTCTGCTTTGGTATACCTATGCCTTCTTTTATATATATAGGAATTATATTAGCATACTTACATTTTATATTTAAAACTATTTTAATTAATAATAAAAATATTCAAAAAAACACATTATAAGGTGGTAAAAATATGTATCCTATAAACTTATTGATAAAACCTGCATCTGGTAGTTGTAATTTTAAATGTAAATATTGTTTTTATGAAGATATTGCAGAAAATAGAGAAATATCTTCATATGGATTTATGAAACTTGATACTTTAGAAACTATAGTAAAAAAAGCTCTTTCTTTTTCTGTTTCTTATTGTGGTTTTATGTTTCAAGGTGGCGAACCTACTCTAGTAGGATTAGACTTTTATAAAAAATTAATAGAATATGTAAAAAAATATAATACTAGAAATTTAAAAATATTTTATTCTTTACAAACTAATGGGTATTTATTAGATGAAGACTGGGCAAAATTTTTAGCTGAAAATAACTTTTTAGTAGGTATCTCATTAGATGGTATAAAAGATACTAATGATATAAATCGAATTACTAAAGACAATATAGGTACATATGATATAGTTTTAAATAGAATAAATTTATTAAAAAAATATAATGTAGAATTTAATATTTTAACTGTTATAACTTCTCAAGTAGCTAAAAATATTAATAAAATTTATAAGTTTTATAAAGAAAATAATCTTATATATCAACAATATATACCTTGTTTAAATCCTATTGGTGATACTAGAATTAAAGAATACTCTTTAACACCTAAATTATATGGTAATTTTTTATGTAATCTTTTTGATTTGTGGCATAAAGATATTACAAACAACAATTTTGTTTATAATAGATATTTTGAAAATCTTGTTGGTATATTAAAATGCTATCGTCCTGAAGCCTGTGGTATGGCTGGTATGTGTAATATACAAAATGTTATTGAAGCTGATGGTAGTGTTTATCCTTGTGATTTTTATGTTTTAGATGAATATAAAATAGGTAACCTTTTACAAGATGACTTTATACAAATACATAAAAATAGAGAAAATATAAAATTTATAGAAAACTCTATGAAAATAGAAGAT
>CALWDX010000076.1 GCA_944376805.1 uncultured Clostridia bacterium | reverse complement strand
TCATTTTATCTTTAAATACATAATCACCATTTTCATTTACACATAATTCAAAATTGTCCATACTTTTATCTTTTAAATATTGAAGAACATTTTTTTCAATTTTTGTAATTTCATATAGTTCTTCAGGTATAGGCTCATTTACTAATTGTCTAAATCTAACTTTATTACTTACAATATCATAATAAGCTTCACCTTTTTTAAATAACATACCTATACCAGAATTACAAGCTTTCATATCAATGTGTTTTAAACTATTTTTTATTTCATCTAAAGTTAAAGCTCTTTCAGTTTTTAAAAGATTATAAACATCTTTATAAGCACCATTACCTATAAAACCTGCCATTATATTAAATGATGTACCTTTTACCCAGTCATTTGAAGACCAAGAAGTAAAGCCTATAGTCATTTTAATACCACCCATATCACAAACTATAAACTGTGGCATACCAAATCCTAATAATTTAATTGTAAAATTATTAGCTAATGGAAGTAGTTTTTCCATTACAAGCCATCTTCTTCTTCCCCAAACTTTTTCTTCTCTTTTTTTATCACCTTTATATATACTTTCAAGTGTAATAACATCTTTAAAAGGTTCAAAAAGTATTTTTATATTTTTTTCAGGCTCAAGTATAAATTTCATATATCTTGGGCTTTCTTTTTCTTTATGTTTTCTTAAATATGCACATATATCATACATATCTGTTTTAGTGATTTTCAAATCTATTCCAGGCATACTAGCTGCTGCAGAAACTTGATTAAAACCTTTTATCCAAGTTTCTGGTAAATCAATTTTCTTTTCAACATATTCTGGAATTATACCACTTTCAACAGAAAAACCTTCAGGATTTACAGATAAAGTAACATCATTATAAGTTCTAAATCTTTCAATTTCTTTTGCAAGTTTATAGCTAAAATCTATATTTGTAGTACCTAATTTAGGCTCTTGTAAAAGTTCAAATTCTTCCATATCTATTGATAAACAACCATAAATAGACTCATCAAGAGAAAAGGCTTCAAAAGAAACTTTATCTTTATGTACAGTAATTACTGGGTCTAATACAAACCACAAATCAGAATCTTTATCTCTTATAAACTTCCAAAACTTTCTTTCAAGTTCATTATAATCTTTCCATATATCTGTTTTATCTACATATTCTTGTAATTTAGACTTTACTTTAAGTACTTCTAGTATTTCAAGTTGTTTATTTTCTAATTCAATAGAAAGATTGTTCATTTTTTTTGTTATTTCTTCTCTTACATTTGGCATCTTTTTAAGTTCTTCATTTACTCTTCTTTCAATTTCATCTTCAAGCCAGTTAAAAAAATCATCTCTGTTTTTTTCTTTAACTCTATTATCTGAAATAACTATTTCTCTAAGCATAAGCATAGCATCTCTAAATATTAAAGGATTTTTTAATCTTCCTAAAAATGATACTTTTTCATCCCTACTTAAATCTGGACTTAAACCAAGTGTTGTTTCATCATTATTTTTCGTACACATAGAAGGACTTGCATAATTATATTTTACCTTCATTTATAGCACCTCCCCTATTAATGTTTGTTTATAATTCTTTATTTTTGCAAGTGTAACAAGTGCTTTTTCTTTATCATTTATAATATTTGAATTACCCATATCAAGTAATAATTGTTCTATTTTTAAATAATCATCTTCCATTTCTTCACAATTATTATAATTATTTTTATATTTTACACTAAATTCATATAAAGCATTATATACACTATCTTTATTTTTACGTATTTTGTTAGGAAGTAATAAAAGTGTTTTAGCATAATGTATAAATAAATCTTCATCACCTTTTCCAAGAGTATTTAAAATATTATCTGATTTATTTAAAATATAACCTTTTACTTTTTCACATGTATGTTCCATCATTTGCATAACTAAATCTGAAGGTATATAATCTTCATATATAATTTTAATTCTATCCATTGCAAAATTATAAACTTTTTCAACAGGCGAATCTATTATAATTTTAAGTAATTTATGTTGATAGTCTTTGTCCATTTTATCAAAAATTTGTTGTACTTTTTGATTAAGTATAACTATATCACATTCAAGTAAAATTAATAACGTAGAATATCTATTTAATACATCTTTTTCATTTTTGTCTACTAATTCAAATAAAATTTGTAAAGTTTTAGACATACCTGTTTCTAAAATATTTATTATTACACTATCTGAAGGTATTTTATCTTCTACAATTGAATTTATTAAATTTATAATCATACTATTTTTACTACTAATAGGATTTTTATAATTAAATTCAAAATCTTTTAAAATTGATTTTATATCATCATAAGAAAATGCAAAAATATTTTCTTCTAAAAACTCCTCTATAAAACTTTCCATAGTACCTTTTTCTAATATACAATTTAATATAAACATTAAAAGTTCTAATTTTTGTTCTTGTGTCATATTATTTATTGTATTTACTAATAAGAATAATTGGTCTTTCATAGTTTGAGAGGCTTTAAATGAATTTTTCTTAAATAAATCATTTGCTTCAACTAATGCTTTAATAAAATCTA
>CALWDX010000075.1 GCA_944376805.1 uncultured Clostridia bacterium | reverse complement strand
AGTTAAGAATTATATATAAATAGTAAAATATTATAACTAATATAATAATCAATAATTAATTATATAATTTATTTATGAAATTATAAAAAAGGGCTAAAAATATTGCTAATTAAAATAGCCTATGATATAATTTCATAGGATAAAAAGAGAAAAGTGTCGAAAAAATATCCTATGTTCAATTTTAATCTATTCATAATTTAAAGGAGGCTATATGAAAAATAAACTATATTGGTTGTTATTATTACCTGGTTTAATGTTATTAGTAATTTTTCTTGTAATACCACTTTTTAATACTCTATATCCAACAGTTTATGATGAAGGCTTTACTTTATCTAAATATTTAGAGTTTTTTAAAGATGAGTATTATCTTAGTATATTAATTAGGACATTAAGAATTTCTATAATTAGTACAATAGTATGTATAATTTTAGGTACACCTACAGCTTATTATATATCAAGATGTGATAAAAAATGGCGTAGTTTACTTATTGCAATTTCTATTTTCCCATTATTAACTAATTCTGTTGTAAGAAGTTTTGCTTGGATTAATATTTTAGGTAAAAATGGAGTTATAAACACATTATTATTAAAATTTGGTTTAATTGAAAAACCTTTAACATTATTATATACAGAATTTTCTATTATTATAGGTACAATTTATTTATTTTTACCATTAATGATAATTACTGTAGTTGGTGTTATGGAAAATATTGATAATGATATGATGGAAGCTGCTGAAAGTCTTGGAGCTAATAGAATTACAGCATTTTTAAAAGTTATTTTACCTATGAGTTTACCAGGTATAATAGTAGGTGGTGTTTTAGTATTTACAGGAGCATTAACAGCATATACAACACCTCAATTATTAGGTGGTAATAAAATTGTTTTAGCTACTTTTATATATCAAAAAGCTATGTCATCAGGTGATTGGACAGGTGCTAGTGTAATAGCTGGTATAATGATAATTATAACAGTTTTAGTAATTAAAATATTAAATGGTATTGCTACAAAATTAGATAAGAGAGGTGAAAACTAATGCGTAAAAATAAATTACTAACTATTTTTTCTATACTTGTATTTTTATTTTTATTTATACCACTACTAATTATAACAGTAACAGCTTTTGGTGAAGAAAGTACTATAACTTTTCCTATAAAATCTGTTTCTTTAAAATGGTTTGCTAATGTATTTGCTTCAGAATCTTTTATGTCTTCTTTTGGATTGAGTATACAAATAGCCTTACTTGCAACTTTACTTGCATTATTAGTAGGAGTACCAGCAGCTTATGCTATGGCTAGATTTTCTTTTAAAGGTAAAAATTTTTTTAAAAACTTTTTCCTATCTCCAACTATTATTCCAGGGATAGTTGTTGGTTTTTCACTTTTTCAATTTATGGTAATTAAACTTAGAATACCTATTTTTTATGGTTTATTGTTAGGTCATTTCTTATCTGTATTACCTTATATTATAAGAGTTGTTGGTTCTAGTTTAGAACAATTTGACTTTTCAATAGAAGAAGCTGCTTGGAGTTTAGGTTGTAATAAATTTAGTAGTTTTTTTAAAGTGGTATTACCTAATATTACATCTGGTATATCTGCTGCATTTATGTTAGCTTTTATAAATTCTTTTAATAATATACCAATATCTATGTTTTTAAGTGGTCCAGGGGTTACTACTTTCCCTATGTCTTTAATGAACTATATTGAATATTATTATGATCCAACAGTTTCAGCTGTATCTGTTTTACTTATGTTAGCTACTATAATAATAATGTTTATTGTTGAAAAAACATTAGGTATAGCATCATTATCGAAATAGGAGGAAAATTTTATGTCATTTATGAAATTAGATAAAATAAATGTTAGCTATGATGGTAAAAAAAATATACTTGAAGGTTTATGTCTTGATATAGAAAAAGGTGAACTTGTTTCTTTACTTGGTCCTAGTGGTTGTGGTAAAACTACAACACTTAGAGTAGTTGCTGGATTTGTTGAAGCAACAGGTGGTAAATTTACTTTAGATGGTGAAGAATTAACAAAAACACCAGTCCATAAAAGAAACTTTGGTTTAGTCTTCCAAAGTTATGCACTTTTTCCTCATCTTACAGTATATGATAATGTTGCTTTTGGTCTTAAATTAAGAAAAGTAAATAAAACAGAAATTGATACAAGAGTTAAAGAAATATTAGAAGTATGTGGTTTAAGTGAATTTGCAAAACGTTTTCCAAAACAGATGTCAGGTGGACAACGTCAAAGGGTGGCTTTAGCAAGAGCATTAGTTATTCAACCAAAACTTTTACTTTTAGATGAACCACTTAGTAATTTAGATGCTAAGCTTCGTATAAATATGCGTGTAGAAATTAAACGTTTACAAAAAAAATTGGGTATTACAACTTTATTTGTTACACACGACCAAGAAGAATGTTTTTCTATATCTGATAAAGTAGCTGTTATGAATAATGGTATAATTGAACAATATGATACACCTGAAAATATATATAATAGACCAAAAACAGAATTTGTAGCTCGTTTTATTGGTTTTGAAAACTTTATAAAATTAGAAAGACTAGAAGGTGAAAAATATAAATCTGAAAATGGTACTATCTTTAATGTAGAAAGTGATAATTATTTACAAAGTTGTTTAGGCACTATTAAACCAGATGATATAACAATATCAAATGATGAAAATAGCCAAAATTCTGTAAAAGGTACTATACAAGTTAGAACATTTTTAGGAAAAGCTTATCAATATGAAGTAGATACACTTTTAGGTAAACTTGTGGTAAATGAACAAGCTGAAAAAATTTATGAAACAGGTGATACATTAACATTAGTATTACCTTCAAATAAAATAATTTTAGTATAATAAAGGAGAAAACAAAATGAAAAAAACTTTAGCAATTTGTTTTGCAACATTAATGACAACTTTAGCTTTAACAGGTTGTGGAGCTAAAACAAATGATGGACAAACAGCAGATGGTAAAACTAAATTAGTTATTTCTACTTGGGGATTAAGTGAAGATATTTTAAAAGAAGATGTTTATAAACCATTTGAAGAAAAATTTAATTGTGAAATAGTTTTAGAAGTAGGTACAACACCTGAAAGATATACAAAATTATTAAGTGACCCTAGCTCTAAAGTTGATATTATAGATTTATCACAAGCAAAAGCTGCTGAAGGGTATGAAGCAGGTATTTTTGAAAAAATAGATTATTCTAAAATACCAAATGCTAGTGAACTTATACCAGCTGCTGCAGAACTTACACAATCTGGTTATGGTCCAGCTTATACTATAAATAGTATTGGTATTATGTATGATAAAGAGGCTTTAGGTTTTGAAATTACAGAATTTGCTGACTTATGGAAGCCAGAACTTGCTGGTAAAGTATCTATACCAGACATTACTTCTACTTTTGGTGCTGCTATGATGTATGTAGCAAATGACTACAAAGGTGGGGACATTGCTACTGATAAAGGTGAAAAAGCATTTGAAGCATTAGAAGAATTAAAACCTAATATTGTAAAAACTTATTCTAAATCTTCTGACTTAGCTAATATGTTTGTATCTGGTGAAATTCAAGTTGCTGTTGTAGGGGATTTTGCTATACCAACAATTCAATCTGCTGCACCACAAGTTGTATATGTAAGTCCAGCATCTGGTACTTATGCTAACTTTAATACAATGGATATTAATAAAAATTCTAAAAATAAAGATTTAGCTTATGAATTTATTAATTGGAGACTTAGTAATGAATTACAAACAAAAACTGCTAGTTCTTTAAATGAAGCTCCTACTAACAGTACAGTACAATTAACAGAAGATGTTGCTAAAAATAAAACTTATGGTGAAATTGCAAATAAAGCAAAACCTGTAGATTTTAGTGTAGTTAATCCACTTATGCCTACTTGGATTGACCAATGGAATCGTATTTTAAATAGTTAATTTATTATAAAGGAATATTAATATGGAATATGTAGATTTAATTATAAAAAATAGTAATGTTTATAATACATTTTTACAAAAGTTTGAGAAAAAAGATATTGTTATTTTAAATGGTAAATTTTATTATATAGCTAGTAATATTACAGAAGTAACTTCTAATAATATTATAGATTATACAGATAAATATATTATTCCAGGATTTATTGATATTCATATGCATATTGAAAGTTCTATGACTATTCCAAGTGAATTTTCTAAAATGGTTTTACCTCAGGGGGTTACTACTGTTGTAGCTGACCCTCATGAAATAGCTAATGTGTTTGGAATAGATGGAATTAAACATTTTATATCTAGTGATACAACACTAGATATTTTTTATGGAATTCCTTCAAGTGTACCAGCTACTAATAATACTTTAGAAACAACTGGTGGAAAAATCATAGAAAAAGATGTATTAGAATTATTAAAAAATCCTAAAATAGTATGTTTAGGGGAAGTAATGAATTTTAATGACTTAGTATGTAAAAATGATACTTTAATAAAAAATATTATAAAAATATGTAAAGAAAATAAACCACATTTAGCAATAGAGGGACATTGTCCTAAAATAACAGGTTTAGATTTAGCTAAATTTATATATGTAGGAGTTGATGCAGACCATACACAACAAACGCCTGAATCTATTTATGAAAAAATAACTAATGGTATGTTTTTAGAAATTCAACGAAAATCGATTAATAAAGATACAATTAAAACTTTAGTTGATAATAATTTTTATGAATATTTTGCATTTGTAACAGATGATGTTATGGCAGACCATTTAAAAGATGGACACCTTAATAAAATTGTTAAATTGGCAATAGATTTAGGTATGCCTATTAATAAAGCTATATATTGTGCTACTTATACACCAGCTAGAAGAATGTGTTTATTTGATAGAGGTAGTATATCTGTTGGAAAAATAGCAGATTTTATTGTATTAGATAATTTAGAAAATTTAGAAAATTTAAAAATTAAAGAAGTATATAAAAATGGAAAGTTATATAATAGTGAAAATACAAAAAAAGAAAGTTTTCCACAACATTTTTATAATAGTATAAAATGTGATAAAGCATATTTACAAGATTTTGTTTTAAAAACTGATAAAATAGATAGTGTAAACTGTAATGTTATAAAAATTGATAAAAATAGCACTTTTACTAAAAAGGTAATAAGAAATTTAAAAGTTATAAATGGTGAAATACAATGGGAAGATAGTGGACTAGCTTTATTAGTTACGTATGAACGTTATGGAAAAACTAAAAATAAATCTTATGCATTAGTAGAGGGTACAATTAATGAAAAAGGTTCAATAGCTACAACTTGGGCTCATGATAATCACAATTTAATGGTTTTAGGAACAAGTAAAGAAGATATGTTACTTGCTCAACATTCTATAATTAATATGCAAGGTGGTTATGTTGTTTGTTCTAACAATGAAATAATGGCTAAAGCTACTTTAAATGTTGGTGGTATAATAAATGATGGTAATGTTGAAGAATTGGCTGAAAATATAAAAGAAGTTAGAAAAGCTATGAATAATTTAGGCTATGAACATATAAATGAAATAATGTCTTTTTCCACATTATCATTACCTGTTTCACCTGAAATAAAAGTAACTGATAAAGGTATTATAGATACAAAAACACAAAAATTTATTAATTTAGAGGTGGATTAATTGAAAACAATTATTAAAAATGTAAATATTATTACTATGGATAATAATATGACTGAATATAAAAATGGTTTTG
The DNA here is from genome assembly GCA_944376805.1 of uncultured Clostridia bacterium. Lineage (GTDB taxonomy): Bacteria > Bacillota > Clostridia > Lachnospirales > CAG-274 > Tyzzerella. Next base: position 8,160 of record CALWDX010000075.1, on the reverse strand, counting down.
TTATTATAGAAGATGAAAATATATCTTATATAGGTAATATGGCAGAATTAAAAGAAGATGAAAGTGCTATTATAATAGATGGTAATAATGGTATTTTAATGCCTGGTATGATTAATACACATACTCATTTAAGTATGATACCTTTTAGAAGCCTTGGTGATGACTGTAAAGATAGATTAAGAAGATATTTATTTCCTTTGGAAAATGAATGTATGAATGAAAAACTGGCCTATTATAGTGCTAAATATGCTATTTGTGAAATGCTTTTAAGTGGTGTTACTACTATTATGGATATGTATTATTTTGAAGATGAAGTAGCAAAAGCTAGTGAAGAAATGGGCATTAGAGCATTTTTAGGTGAAACTGTTATAAATTTTCCTACTTGTGATAGTAAAGATGCTTTTGGTGGTTTAGACTATTCTATAAATTTTATAGAAAAATGGAAAAATCATAAACTAATAACACCTTTTATAGCACCACATGCACCTAATACTAATGATACAAACTCATTAGTAAAGGCTAATGAAATATCTAAAAAATATAATGTTCCTATAAGTATGCATTTATCTGAAATGGATTATGAACTTAAATATTTTAAAGATGAATTTAATAAAACACCTGTTGAATATTTAGAAAGTATTGGTTTATTAAGTGATAGATTAGTAGCAGCACATTGTATATATTTAACTGATAATGATATAAATTTATTACAAAAGTATAATGTAAAAGTTGCTCATTGTATTGGTTCTAATACTAAATCTGCTAAAGGTGTTGCTCCTGTTAATAAATTATTACAACATAATATACCAGTAGGACTTGGTACAGATGGGGCTTCTAGTGGTAATACACTTGATATTATTACACAATTTAAACTATTTGCTAATTTTCATAAACTAGAAAATAAAGACCGTAGTATATTCCCTGCTAAAGATATAGTTAAACTAGGCACTATTAGTGGAGCTAAAGTTTTAAATAAAGATAATGAAATAGGTTCAATAGAAGTAGGTAAAAAAGCTGATTTAGTTATTATTGAAACTAATTCTGTTAATATGTTTCCTATTTTTGACTCTTATTCTGCTATTGTTTATAGTGCTAATACTAGTAATGTAGATACTGTTTTTGTAAATGGTAAATGTGTTGTTAAAAATAAAAAACCTGTAAATAATGATTTACAAACTATTAGAGAAGAATTAAAAAATCATATGCAACAATTTGAACAAAAAGCTAAAGAACAATTAAAAAAAGCAATATTATAGTGTTAAAAGAGGCTATTTTATTAGCCTTTTTTATTTACTAAAAATCAAATTATTGACAAATTAAATTTATTATTATATAATAAGTTAATTTATCAATAGGGTTTAATTTTATTTACCTTAAATTTTGGATTAAAAGAATATTTTAATAATTATAATATAATAGAAAATAATAAAGATTTGAATAGTTAGGTATATAGAGAAAATTAATTTTTAAAACAACTTATAAATATATTAAATTAAAGGAGGTTTTATATTATGGAAATTTTAGAAACTAAACGTTTATTACTTGTACCAGTAAATGAAAGCCACATAAAAGACATATTTGAAAATTTTAATGAAAAAATAATTAAATATATGTTACCACCAGCAGCTAAAAATATTGAAGAAACTACTAATGTAGTTAAAAGTTTTATAAAACAAAGAGAAGAAGGAACAGATTATGTATATGCTATAACATTAAAAGAAAATAATGAATTTATAGGACTTGTCGGTTTACATAACTTAAAAACTAATAATGTTTCAGTTGGAATATGGACTAAATATGAAGCACATGGAAATCATTATGGTAGAGAGGCTATAGGTAGTATTATAAAATATGCTAAAAAATTAAATTATGATAAATTACTTTATGATGTTGATAGAAGAAATAAAGCAAGTAGAAAAATTGCTACTTATTATGGTGGTAAAATTATAGTAGATTACAAAAAAGTTGAAACATTAGATGGTAGAATTCTTAAGGAAGTAGTATATGAAATAAAAATTAAATAAGTAGGTGATTTTATGTTTGGTAAAGAGGGACGTTTTAAAGTAAAACATAAAGAGGGATTATCAGGCTTTTATGTTTATATAATAGTTGACACAGAAACAGGTGTAAATTATATTACAACAGGTATGGGCAATTCTATGACGCCATTATTAGATAAAAATGGAAATGTTGTTATTGATAAAAAAGGCTAGAAAACTAGCCTTTTAATTATATAGAAAGTTTATATTTTTCTAACCAATAATTTATTTGTATAAAATAAGCCATAAGTTGAGGACCTGACATTAACTGTCCAAACCAAGGTCTGCCATAATCGGCAGGCATTTTAATAAATTCTAATACTTTATTTTTATCTATTAAGTTATTAATAGGTGAATTATTATTATTAATTATATTTGTTAATTCACTTTTTAATAGTTTTTCATAATTAGGGTTATATGTTTTAGGATATGGACTTTTTTTACGATTTAAAAGTTCTTTAGGTAATAAATCTTTTGTTGCTTCTCTTAATAAACTTTTTTCTACATTATTTTTATATTTCATATTCCAAGGTACATTCCATAAATATTCTATTATTCTATGGTCTGCAAAGGGCACTCTAGCTTCTAAACTATTATACATACTCATTCTATCCATACGCTCTAATAAAGTAGTCATAAACCATTTTATATTTAGGTATGCTATTTCTCTTCTTTTACATTCTTCACTTGTTTCACCATCTAAATAAGGTGTATTCTTAATAGATTGTTCATAATGTTGTAATGAATATTCTTTTAAGTTTAATTTTTGTTTTAATTCATCTGTTAAAAATAATTCTCTAGTTTCCATATTTTTTGACCAAGGAAATGTATTAGAATTTAATAAATCTTCTCTATAAAACCAAGGATAACCACCAAATATTTCATCTGCACATTCACCTGTTAAAGCTACTTTATTTTGTTTTGCTACTAAAGAACAAAAATATAACATAGATGCATCTACATCAGCCATTCCTGGTAAATCTTTAGCATCTACTGCTTTATATAATAGGTTTATAAGTTCTTCTTCATTACATGCTAAATAGTTATGGTTTAAATCATAATTATTTAGCATAATTTCTACATAAGGTTTATCTCTTTCAGGTTGAAAATTATTAGATTTGAAATATATATCATTTTCTTTAAAATCAAATGAAAATGTATTTAACTTTTTACCAAGTTTATTTAGATAGTTAGAAGAAACAGCAGTAACTATACTAGAATCTATACCACCAGATAAAAATGTACATATATCCACATCTGAAACTAATTGTTTTTCTATTGAATCTCTTACTAAAAATGATACTTTTTCGACTGTTTGTTCATAATTGTCTTTATGATAATCACTTTTTAATTCCCAATATTGTATTTCTTTAAATCCATATTTATTAAATATAGCAAAATTACCTGGTTTTATTTCATATATATTTTTAAATACACCTTTACCAGCTACTCTAGCAGGTCCTATAGCAAGTATTTGTTTTAAACTATCTAAATCTATATTAGGATTTATATTAGGGTGTTCAAATAAGGTTTTTGGCTCTGAACCAAAAACTAATGTATTATTTTCTATTGTATAAAATAATGGTTTTATACCAACTCTATCCCTAAATAAGTATACTGTTTCATTTTGTGTGTCATATATAGAAAAAGCAAAAATACCATTTAAGTAATTTACACATTTTTCTTTATATTCTATAAATAAATATAAAATTACTTCTGTATCTGTTGTGGTTATAAATTTATACCCTTTATTTTGTAAGTCTTTTTTTAATTCATCTGTATTATATATTTCTCCATTATATACTATTATATATTTATTATTATCTATATTTTTTATCATAGGTTGATTTCCATTTTCAGATAAATCTCTAATTGAAAGTCTAGCGTGTGATGCTCCAAAATGACTATCTAAATAAGTGCCTTTTGCATCATTTCCTCTTCTTTTTAATGATTTTGACATATTATTTAAAATTTCTTTTAAAAAGTTTTCATTATTTAAAAAATTTTCATCAAAATTTGCAAATCCTGCTATTCCACACATAAAAATTCTCCTTATAAAGTTATATAAATATATTATTCAAAAAATAAGAATATTATTAATAATATTAAATTAATTTTGTTTAGTTTTGATAATAGACAAATTTGATTTGACAATAAAAGACATAATACAAAAATTTTCTTTAAAATATTGAGTTAAAATAAGCTTAAAAATATGTAAAAATTTTTACTAAAATTAAATTTTACTATTATAATAGCATCTTGACTAAAACTAGAACTTGTGTATAATTAATATTACAATAACTATATATTGTATTAAATTAATTTTAGTGTTTTAAATATATAAATTTCTTAGGAGGGGTCAAATTGGTAAAAGTTATAAAAAAAGATGGTACTTTAGAAGATTTTGATGATAAAAAGATTATAAAAGCTATTACGAAATCTGCTAATAGAGTAATGTATCGTTTTGATGAAGATGATTATGAAAATATATGTAATCTTATAAAAAATGAAATAGATAAAAAAGATTTTGATAAGATACCTATTGAAATTATGCATAATCTTGTAGAAAATACTTTAGAAAGTATAAATCCAGCAGTTGCTAAAAGTTATAAAGACTATAGAAACTATAAACAAGATTTTGTACATATGTTAGATGATGTTTACCAAAAGGCTCAATCAATAATGTATATAGGTGATAAAGAAAACAGTAATACAGATAGTGCTTTAGTAGCTACTAAAAGAAGTTTAATTTATAATCAACTAAATAAAGAACTTTATAAAAAGTTTTTCTTAACAACTGAAGAAAAACAAGCCTGTAATGATGGATACATATATATACACGATATGACAGCAAGACGTGATACAATGAATTGTTGTTTATTTGATATGCAAAAAGTTCTTGAAGGTGGCTTTGAAATGGGTAACCTTTGGTATAATGAGCCAAAAACCCTTGCTGTTGCATTTGATGTAATAGGGGATATAATTTTATCTACTGCTTCACAACAATATGGTGGCTTTACTGTTCCAGAAATAGATAAAATATTAGAAAAATATGCAAATAAAAGTTATATTAAATATGTAAATGAAATAAAAGAATATGTTTCATATGCTAAAGGTGAAGCCTTATCTAATAAAGATATGGAATATGTAGAAGAAAAAGCTCTTAAAAAAATTCAGCGTGATTTTGAACAAGGGTTTCAAGGCTTAGAATATAAATTAAATTCTGTTGGCTCTTCAAGAGGTGATTATCCTTTTGTTACATTTACAATAGGTCTTGGTAAAACTAAATTTGCTAAAATGGCTAGTAAAATAATATTAAAAGTACATAAAGGTGGACAAGGTAAAGAGGGTAACAAAAAACCTGTTCTTTTTCCTAAAATTGTATTTCTATATGATGAAAATTTACATGGTACTGGTAAAGAGCTTGAAGATATTTTTGATGAAGCTATTGATTGTTCTAAAAAAACTATGTATCCTGATTATTTAAGTTTAACAGGTGATAGTTATGTAGCAGAAGCATATAAAAAATATGGTACTGTAATCTCTCCTATGGGTTGTAGGGCATTTTTAAGCCTATGGTTTGAGCGTGGAGGTATGAAACCAGCAGATGAAAATGATAAAGCTATATCTGTAGGACGCTTTAATATTGGTGCTGTTTCTTTACATTTACCTCTTATATATGCTAAGGCAAAATCTGAAAGTAGAACTTTTTATGAAGTTTTAGATTATTATTTAGAAATGATTAGAAAGATACATTTAAAAACTTTAGACTATTTGGGTGAAATGAAAGCTTCTACAAATCCTATTGCTTATTGTGAAGGTGGTTTTTATGGAGGTAATTTAAAACCTTCAGATAAAATTAAACCACTTTTAAAATCTGCTACTGCTAGTTTTGGTATAACTGCTTTAAATGAATTACAACAATTACATAATAAAAAATCTTTATATGAAGATGGTAAATTTGTAATAGAGGTTATGGAGTATATAAATAAAAAAATAGATGAATTTAAAAATGAGGATAATGTATTATATGCTATATATGGTACACCTGCTGAAAGTTTATGTGGTTTACAAGTTAAACAATTTAGAAAAAAATTTGGTATTATAGAAAATGTTTCAGACAGAGAATATGTAAGTAATTCTTTTCATGCACATGTTACAGAAAATATTACACCTATACAAAAACAAGATACAGAAAAACGTTTTTGGGACTTGTTAAATGGTGGTAAAATACAATATGTTAAATATCCTATTGAGTATAATAGAGAAGCTATAAAAACTCTTGTAAAGCGTGCTATGGATTTAGGATTTTATGAAGGTGTAAATCTTAGTTTATCTTATTGTGATAAATGTGGATATAGTCAATTAAATATGGATACTTGTTCTAAATGTGGTAGTGATAATTTAACGAAAATAGACCGTATGAATGGTTATTTAAGTTATTCTAGGGTAAATGGTGATACTAGACTAAATGAAGCTAAAATGCACGAAATAAAAGATAGAGTAAGTATGTAAGGGGTATAATATGAGATATCATAATATTACACATGATGATATGTTAAATGGTATAGGTCTTAGAGTTGTTTTATGGCTTTCTGGTTGTGAGCATAATTGTTTTAATTGTCATAATAAAATAACTTGGGATATAAATAATGGATTAGTTTTTGATAATAATGCAAAAGAGGAAATATTTAATGCTTTAAGAAAATATTACATAAAAGGCATTACATTTAGTGGTGGTGACCCTTTACATAAACAAAATAGAGATGAAGTATTTGAACTTATAAAAGAAATTAAAACTAATTTTCCTAAAAAAGATATTTGGTTATATACAGGATATACTTGGGAAGAAATTAATGATTTAGAACTTATACAATACATAGATGTATTAGTAGATGGCAAATATATAGATAATCTTTCTAATGAAGAATTAGAGTGGAGAGGTTCATCTAATCAAAGAGTAATAAATGTAAAAAAAACACTAATAGAAGATGAAATTGTATATTATTGCTAGGAGGTAAAAATGAATAAAATTTACTTTGCAAAAATTAGAGAAGATGCTATTATACCTTCAAGAGAAGAATATAATGCTGGTGTTGATATATATCCTTGTTTTGAAGAAGATTATATGATAATAGAACCTGGAGAAACAAAGCTTGTTCCTACAGGTATTGCAAGTGCTATACCACTTAATTATTATATACAAATACACGAAAGAGGTTCAAGTGGTAGTAAAGGTATAAAATATAGTGCAGGTGTTATAGATAGTTCTTATAGGGGTGAATGGTTTTTAGCTACAACAAATGCTAATAAAAAACCTTTATTAATTACTAAAATAGATATAGAAAGTTTAAATGAACCTATAAAAAGTATTATAAAAAATGGATACATTATATATCCTTATGAAAAAGCACTATTTCAAGGTGTTGTGCATTGTGTACATAATGAAATTGAACGTTGTGAAATAAGCTATGAAGATATTTTGAAAATTCCTTCTAAAAGAGGTGAAGGAAAACTTGGGAGTAGTGGAAAGTAATATAAAATTTTAATCATTTTTAATATAATATGCTAATTTATTAATAATATATTAATTTTTTATAAAATTTATTAAAATATCCTTGACAAATTACTATTTTAAAGTTATAAATAGATAGAGGTACATTTTAATGTATTATATTTATTATTTCTATTATTGAGGAGGCTTGTTAAATGAATAAAGCAGAATTAATAGCAGCTATTGCTGAAAAATCAGAATTAACAAAAAAAGATGCTGAAAAAGCGTTAAAAGCTTTTGAAGAGGTTGTAAAAGAAGAACTTTCAAAAAAAGGTGAAATTAGATTAGTAGGATTTGGTACTTTTGATGTTATAGAAAGAGCTGAACATATGGGAAGAAATCCTCAAACTAAAGAACCTATGAAAATTCCTGCATCTACAGCACCAAGGTTTAAAGCTGGTAAAGCATTAAAAGATGCTGTTAATAACAGATAATACTTATTTAAAAAGGTGTAGACATTTTTGTCTACACCTTTTTAAAAGGATAACAAAAAACAATTAATTAAAGGAGTAAAACTATGAGATTAGATAAATATTTAAAAGTTTCTAGAATAATAAAAAGAAGAAC
>CALWDX010000074.1 GCA_944376805.1 uncultured Clostridia bacterium | reverse complement strand
AATAGCTAATTTACCATAACCTTTATTATTATAAATACTAGTATATGTAAGCATAGCACATACACTGGCTAATATTAATAATACTAAAAATGTAATTTTAAATTTTAATGTCATACCATTTTTTTTAAACTTCACAAATAATATACCCCTTTCCTCTAGTGTTTTTTATAATACCATCTTTGTTTAATTTCTTTTTTAAAGAATATATATGAAACTTAAATGTATTAGAAAATAAGTCAAAATCACTTTCCCAAACGTGTTCTATAATTTCTTCAGCTAAAATAAACCTATCTTTATTTAAAGCTAAATATTCTAATATACCATATTCTTTATTTGTAAGACTTACTTCTTCATTATCAATAAAAACTTGTTTTTTAATAGTATCTATTTTTAAGCAACCTATATTTATAATATTATCATTTTTTACAAATTCCCACCTTAATAAATTTCTTATTCTTGCCTCTAATTCTAAAAAATCAAAAGGCTTTTCTAAGTAATCATTAGCTCCTAAATCTAAACCTAATACTTTATCTTGTACCATATTTTTAGCAGATAATATAATTATTTTGATTTCTTTATTAATTTTTCTAATTTCTTTCAAAACTTCAAATCCATCTAATTTAGGTAAATTAATATCAAGTATAATTAAATCATAGTTATTTATATAAAATAAATCTAATCCTTCTTCGCCATCAAATGCACTATCTATAGCATAAGATAATTTTTTAAGTCCTTTACATATAATATTAGACAATGTTTTTTCATCTTCAATTAATAATATTTTCATAAAAACTCCTTTATCTTTATAAAAAATTTTATCAATCTATATTATACATATATTTTTTTAATTTTTCTAGTAAAATGTTTAAAATTTACAATAAGTTAAAAAGCCTATAATTCAAAATTATAGACTTTAAAATTTATATAACTTTATATTAAATTAATTTTTAATTCTTTTTCATAACCATAAAAACTTTTAATTTTTATAGTAGCAGTTGATTTATTATTTAAAACTTTGGATTTTACCCAAAATGCAATACTTCCACCTATAAAATTAAGTCTGTTTAAACCTATAACTTCTATATCACCATCTACTTCTATATCAATAGAATCACTTATAAAAGGTAATATATTTCCCTCTTTATCAATAGCTTTAACAGATATTCTAGTAGCATCTAGTCTATCACAATATAACTCATTTGAATACATATCTACTTTTATATCTTCATAAGTTACACTAGCACAGAATTTTTTACTACCAACAATATTATTATTTTCATCATAACCTATAAATTCGGCATCTGTCCAACTAGCACCCCATTCACCATTTATAGTATTAATAACTATAGGAGGGTTATTTAAACCACTTAATTTTTCATCTAAATTTTGTTTTTCACGCTTAAATATACCTTTACTAATATTATTTAATTTAAGTTCAATACTATTACAATTAGTAAATACATAAATAGGAAAAACTATACCCATTTGTTTTTCCCCTCTACTCCAATAAGTTAAAGGTTCTAAAACAACTTCCTTTTTAATATCTTTTTGACTTTTATAAACATATGATGCAAATTTTGGCATTCTAAACATATCCATAACACCGTGATAACAAATTCTATCACCACTACCAAAATCAAAATGAGTATTATAGTCAAAAGCACACCAACCAATAGCACCTAAAATTTCATCATCTAACTTACAACAACTTTGTACTCTAGCGTGTCTCAAAGCGTGTTCAACAAGTTTTTCTTCACAGTCAAATTTTTTAGTAGGGTAAATATGTCCACAAAATTCTGTTACCATATAAGGAACAGGATAATCTAAATTTGTACAAGTTTTCCTATTTCTAAGAATAGCTTCTCCTCCATTATGAACAAAATCATTCATAGTATAAATACCTTCTAAAAGTTGACTTCCCTCATAACATCTAACACCAGAAGTAAGTCTAGTGTCATCTAATTCTTTTGCTAAATTGTTAGTTTTGGTATATAATTCTTCATCATCACCAGATTCATTTATTCTAACACCCCAAGTTATAATGCTAGGGTGATTATAGTCTCTTTCTATCATAGCTTTTACATCATCTAATACTTGATTTCGCCAACTTTCATCTTTACTAATATGTTGCCAACCAGGTATTTCTTCTAAAACTAATAAACCAATATTATCACATTTATCTAAAAAGTATGTAGATTGTGGGTAATGAGAACATCTAACAGTATTTAAACCTAACTCTTCTTTTAATATAATAGCATCTTCTTCTTGAACTCTTTTAGGCATAGCATAACCAACATAAGGGAAACTTTGATGTCTATTTAAGCCCATTAGTTTTATTTTTTCATTATTTATAAAAATGCCATTATCAAGTATTTTTAAATCTCTAAATCCAACATTTATACTAGCATTATCTTTAGATGTATCACTTATTAAAGTTACATTACATAAATTCATTTTAGGGTTTTCAATAGACCATAATTCTACATTTTCAATGATAATTTCATTTAAATTATATCTATTAACACCCTTTTTAACATTAATATTTGTATCTACTTTATTATTTAAAATATTATAAATAATATCAATATTTTCATCATTTAAACAATCAACTTGTATAATAGGCATACATTTAACTTTGCCATATGTTCCATTATGTTCTAATATTTCATATTTAAAAAATAAATTTTTTATAAATGTATTATCTAATTCATATTTCCAAACATCCCTGTAAATACCACAAAAAGTAAGATAATCTACAACATATCCAAAAGGTGGTATATCATTTCTTTCAGTAGAATCTACTTCCACAAAAATTTTATTTTCTCCTACTTTTACATAGTCTGTTATTTCTATACTATGAGGTATATAACCTCCTCTTTGTTCTGATAATTTTTTACCATTAACATATAATGTAAAAGCAGTCATAACACCATCAAATTTTAAAAATATTCTTTTTTTATCATTTTCAATATTAATATTTTTTTCATAATAGCTAATTATTTGATATATTTTTTCATCAAAATAGCTATATGGAACATTAACATTATTATGAGGTATATTAATAGTAACTTTATTACTTTCATTTTCATTAAAATATTGCCAGTTATTGCTAATACAAATCTTATTATTAGAAATCATTAATATCTATCTCCTTTATAAGCATACTAAAATTAGTAATTTTTATGCTTTTGTTTTTAATTATAAATTATTATTATAGTATTTTCAATTATAAAAATTTCATAAATTAATTTTTTATATACATATATTATAATTTTTAAATAATAATTTATAAATTTATATATTTTTACTACAAAAAAATCAAGATAAAACTATCTTGATTTTTTAAAAAAGTGTTTAGAGTCTCCAAATTCACCAAAACCAACTTTTTCACCAACACTCATAACTCTACCAGTTAAACAATTTTTACATTTATCAGCATTATCATCTATACAAGGCTTATTGTCATATAATTGATATTTTTCTCTATAATCCTCTAAAGTTATAATAGGCATAAGAATATTAGCTCCAGCTTTAATACCTTTTTCTCTACCTAGAGGGTCTAAAGCTTGTAAAGCAGTTGTAGCCGCAATATTTACATCTTTTAAAAATATTCTAGTAACTGCTATCATTTTAAGTCCTAAAAGAAATCTATATTTTTTATTTTCATTAGTGTCAAGATTATTTTCTATTGCATATTTTCCTATAGGAGTATCTTTATGAACAATATAAGGACCCATACCAATCATATCAATATCCATATTTTTAAAGAAAATAATATCATTAGCTAAATCTTCTATTGTTTGATTAGGTATACCCATCATAACACCAGTACCAACTTGATAACCTATTTTTCTTAAAGATTTTAAACAATCTACACGATTAGAAAAAGAATGTAATTCATTTTCTGGGTGAATATTTTTGTATAATTGTTCATTAGTAGTTTCTATTCTAAGTAAATATCTATGACCACCAGCTTCAAACCATTTTTTGTAAGTTTCTTCTGTCTGTTCACCCATACATAATGTCATACCAAGTTTACCATTAGTAAAATCTTTTATAGATTTTATAACATCAGTAACAAAATCTATAAAATCTTTATCAGTTCTTTCACCAGATTGTAAAGTTATAGAACCATATTCATTTTCAAAAGCCCATTTAGCCATTTTCAAAATTTCTTCTTTATTCATAAAAAATCTGTCAACTAAATTGTTACTTTTTCTAATACCACAATATTCACAATCTTTTATACAATAATTTGAAAATTCTATAAGCCCTCTATAATGAGAAATTTTTCCAATATATTTTTCTTTTATAGAATATGCTTTTTCAAAAAGTTTTTGTAAATCTTGTTCATCTTCTATTGATAAAAGAGTTATTAAATCTTCTTTTGTTAATTCATCTTTTTGTAATATTTTATCTATCAAAAAAACCATTCCTTTAAATATTTATTTTATCTAGTATACCATTTAAATAAGCTATAATTATACCATAATTAGTAACAGGTATGTTTTTATCTTTAGCCATATTTATCCTATTGAGAACATATTTTCTATTAAACATGCAAGCACCACATTGAATTATTAAATCATAATTTTCTAAGTCATCAGGTAAATTATCACCAGTTACTACTGTTATATTTATTTTATTACCAAATTTTTTTCTTAAAAGATTAGGTATTTTTTCTCTACCTATGTCACCATCTATTGCATTATGAGTACAAGCTTCTGAAATTATAATATTTGCATTTTCTTTTAAATTTTCTAAAATTTTAACACTTTCTAAATAATAATCTATATCACCTTTATAACCAGCAAATAAAACAGAAAAAGAAGTCATTTTACTTTCTTTAGGTTTTTGCTCATAAACTTCTTTAAAAATTTGAGAATCTGTTATAATAACATTGGGTGGTTTAACTAAACTATTTAAAGCATTTGAAATGTCTTTTAAAGAAGTAGAAATAACAGTACATTTTTTATCTAATAATTCTCTTAAAACTTGAACTTGAGGCAAAATAAGTCTACCTTTGGGAGCTTGTTTATCTTGAGGCATAACAAGTAAAACAGTATCATTTTCTTTTACTAAATCCCCTGTTATATCAATTTCAATTTCATTTTTAAAATGATTTTTTATAGCATAAATTAAATCTTCAAAACCTATTTTATTCCTACAACTTATTAAAATAGGATTAATACTAAAATCATTAAATATTTTAGTAGCTAAAATTTCTGTTTCTTTTAATTCATCTATTTTATTTAAAACAAGTATAAAGGGTATTTCTAAACTTTTAAATTTTTGTACCCATTTTTTTTCAAGTTGAAAATCTTCATCAGAAAATACTAAAATAGCTAAATCTGTTTTTAAAAGTGCATTTTCTGTTTTTTTCATTCTTTCATCAGATAAATCTGTACTATCATCAAAACCAGCAGTGTCAATTAAAGTACAAGCACCAAGTCCTATTATTTCCATATTTTTATATACAGGGTCAGTTGTAGTTCCTTCTTTATCAGAAACAATAGATAAATCTTGATTAGTTAAAAAATTTATTAATGAAGATTTACCTGTATTAGTTTTTCCAAAAATAGCAATATGCTTTCTTTCTCCTTTTGGTACACTATTCAATTATATTTCCTCCTTTTAAAATCTAAAATCTTGTTTACCATCACATATTTCTTCTAAATACTTTCTAGTAAGATTTTTTACTTTTTCATTAGGTATAGTTTCTAACTCTTCATTTATAACTTTATTAGCAATATTTTTAGTATTATCTAAAGCATAATTTTCAGCATATTCTTTTAAAGTAATTAAAGAATTAGGGTTACAACAATTAACAATTTGCCCAGACTTAGCTAATTGCATAAATCTATCACCTGTTCTACCTTCTTTATAACAAGCCGTACAAAAACTAGGTACATAACCAAGTTTTAATAACCATTCAACTATTTCTTCTAATGTTCTTTCATCAGTAATAGAAAATTGTTCTGTTTTTTCTTCTGGAGCAGTAGTATAACCACCAACACTTGTTTTAGAACCTCCACTTATTTGAGAAACACCAACTTCTAAAGTTTCTGCTCTAACTTGTTGCGATTCTCTAGTAGAAACAATAATACCAGCATAAGGCATAGTAATTCTTAAAATAGCAATTATCTTTTTAAATAATTCATCAGATATTGCATCACTATATTTTGAACTATCAATATTGTTACCATCTTTTATTCTAGGTACACTAACAGTATGAGGTCCAACACCCATAACAGCCTCTAAATGTTCTGCATGCATTAAAAGACCAACAAAATCATATTTATACATATTAAGACCAAATAAAACACCTATACCAACATCATCAAGACCAGCTTCCATAGCTCTATCCATAGCCTCTGTATGATAATCATAGTTATGTTTAGGCCCATAAGGATGTAATTTTTCATAGTTTTCTTTATTATAAGTTTCTTGAAATAATATATAAGTACCTATTTCTGCCTCTTTAAGCTTCTTATAATTTTCAACAGTAGTGGCAGCTATATTTACATTTACACGTCTTATAGCACCATTTTTATGTTTAATACTATAAATAGTTTTAATACTTTCTAAAACATAATCAATAGAATTATTAACAGGGTCTTCACCTAATTCTAATGCTAATCTTTTATGACCCATATCTTGTAAAACTTTAACTTCATTAGCTATTTCTTCTTGAGTTAACTTTCTTCTAGGTATATCTTTATTTTTGTGATTATACGCACAGTACACACAACCATTAACACAATAATTTGATAAATATATAGGTGCAAATAAAACTACTCTTTTACCATATATTTTATTTTTTATATATTTAGCAAGGTCATACATTTTGTTGTTTAAATCTTCAAAAGGACATTCTAATAATAAAAGTGCTTCTCTATGGTCAATACCTTTTAATTGTTTAGCCTTTTCTAAAACCTCACTTATTAATTGTTTATTATTTATATTATCTTTTACCCATTGTATAGTGTCTAAAATTTCTTTATCATCTATAAACTCTTGAGCTTTTTTTGAATATTTATTATACATTTTTAAAGCCTCCTAAATTCTAAAATTTATATTAATTACTATTAAATTACTAGTATATAAATATAATATACCAAATAAAAATATATATCAAGGCTTTATATAAATTTTTATTTAATTTTATATTTTAGAAAAAGCTAAAGTAAAAATTTTTACTCTAGCTTAAAAATTTATTGTATATTATCTTTTATTACTTCATATGGTTCTGGTTTAGTAAAATAATAACCTTGAGAAAAATCTACACCTAATTCTTCTAAAATAATTTGTATATTTTCATTTTCAACAAATTCTGCTACAAGTTCAGATTCTAATTGGTTTCCCAAAAATACAATATTATTTAAAACCTTTCTACTTATATCATCACTATCTATATTTTTGACTATACTACCATCTATTTTTATAAAGTCTGGTGCAATTTTAGCAATTTCCATAAAATTTGAATATCCTGTACCAAAATCATCAATAGCAATTTTTACATTATATTTTTTAACTTTGTAAATAAATTCATTTAACATTTTTATATCTCTAAAACATTCATCTTCTAATAATTCAAATATAAAGTTTCCATTTGGTGAATTTTCTAAATTATTAAATATACTTTCTTGAATACCTTTAGAATTTACATCATAAGCAGATAAATTTATAGAAACACTTGTTTTTTTATCTTTAAAAAGATTAAATACTTTATTTATCATAATTCTACTTATATTAGAATAAATATTATATTTTTTTGATATTTCCATAAAATAACCTGGATAATATATTTTACCCTCATCATCTTTAATTCTTATTAATGCTTCATATTTATTTATAGTTTTATTTTTATTGTCATAAATTCCTTGAAAGTATGGTACTATCCAGTCATTTTTTATGGCATTATTAAGAAGATGTATAACTTCCATTTCATAATTAAAATCTGTTTTACAATTATCATCTTCATCATATACCAAAAAATATGTTTGTAAAGCTTTACATTTTTGTAAAGTTTCAAGACCACATTCTAATAAATTACTTTCATCTTCAACAATAGCAAATCTAAAAATAAACATTTCATCTCGATTCTCTAATTTTACAAATTGAAATTTTTCATATAAAGTATTAACAAAATTAGAAAATTCATTACTATTAGTATTATCTTTAAGTGCAAAAAATACTATATTACTATTTACACTATAAACTTCATATTCAACATTATAATTTTTATAGTTATCTATAAATTGTATCATAGAATTTATAACATTTTTCAAATTAACATAATATTCTTCTTTTTCCATTCTTGAAAACATTAATTCTGAATTTTCTAATTGTATTAAACATATTTTATTATATTTTCTAATATTTTTATCATGAGAAAATTTAATACTATTATTCATTTGTAAATTATTATCAAAATATAAATTACTTTCTGCCTTAGATTGTTTTGCTATAACTTTTTCTAATAATTGTTTATTTTGTTCTGATATAGCTAAATTATGTTTTTTTAGTACAGTATTTAATATTCTTTCATTTTCATCTTTTATTTTATAAAGGTCATCAAAAACTTTAAAATTAATTTCAATTTTTTTACTATTATCTTCACCAATACCTAAGAAACAACAAGAACCATTTAAAAACTCATTTTTATTATTTATATTAGATATTTCACCCATCATAAAAACTCCACAAATTTGATTTCCAAAAGGACTTGTTTCCCATTTTGCACAGTTTCCTAAAAAAGATTTTCTAAATAAACAAGAATAAAAAAATAAATTTTCTAAAGGTTGTTTTTCTAATTGAGTGCATATATCATACATTTTTTTTACACATTTAAATGGACTTACATATCCTATTTTAAATTCTATATTATTATTTAATTTTGAACAGTATAATGATATATTTTTTGTATGAAAATCATACTTTATAAGTCTAGTAACATCATTACATTTATATTTATCTAAAATAAGAGGAAAAAGAGTAAGAATATCATTTTGAAATTGACCTTTTTCTTCATCACTGCTTACACCAAATATATTTTTACACCATTCTACAGCTGAAATATTTTCTATATTAACAATATTCTCTCCATCACATTTATTTATATTATAGCTATTAGTTATAGGTTCTACAGCAGTATTAACTTCTGTAAAAATATTTAAAGTTTGTGAAATAAGACTCGCAGTAACAACACCACTTTCTACTATTTCATCTTCAATTAATACATATGGCTGTAAATTTTTTGGCAAAATTTCTCCAGTTGCCCCACCAACAATTTTTGTTTTTTGATTTAATAAATTAAACTCATCAACAAATTGATGTATATCAATATAATGTTCTCCAAATAAAATATGTACAAGAGGTATATCAAATCCATCTAAATCATTATTTATTTCTTTTGCTACTTCATAGGCACTTTTATCTTTAAAGCTATATTTATTAGTTTGTATTTTAACATTGTCAAATTGTTCTATTATAACAAGTGTTTCATTATCAAATTGTTCACCATTATAAACAACTCCACAACAACTACCACCTATAATATTAGAAATAGGAATAACATCTTTTATATCTTTTGATATTTGTATTATTTCATTAGGTGTGCATATAGAACTATATACTCTAATAAGACAATTTTTATTAAAGTCTAAGTTAGATGAATTTATATACCTTTTAAAAATTTCTTTATCTCTAAAAAGCGTTTTTAATACTATCATACCTTATACCTCTTAAAAATTATTTTTATTTTATAACATATTTATTATATCACATTTAAAATATAAATTAAATATCTTATAAAAATTTTTATAATAAATAAAAACAATAAACTATGCAACATAAATATACAATAAAAATAAAAAAAGTTCAATATTTAACATTAAATGAAATATAGTAATAAATATATAAAAAACTCTAGTTTAAAGGCTAGAGTTTTTTTAATTAAATATTAACATACTTTTTTAAGTATTAACAATTTTTGTCCTGGATAAATTAAATCAGGGTTTTCTATATCATTAAGTTCTATTATATCATCTACAGTTGTGTTAAATTTTTTGGCTAAATCCCAAAGAGTATCACCTGGTTGAACTACATATGATGCTGTCAAGACAGGACATAAAATTTTTAAATATTTGTACCTTTATTGTATATTTCATCAGATGATAAATCAAT
>CALWDX010000073.1 GCA_944376805.1 uncultured Clostridia bacterium | reverse complement strand
CAATAAATATGTTAAATAATTTCGATTTAGAAAAAGCTATAAAAATACAAAAAAAGTTACAAGAAAAAATAATAATGAAATGTGAAAATTCAAATTTTAAAAATGTTGCTGGTGTAGATTTAGCATATTGGCAAAAAAATAATAAAGAATATGCTGTTTGTTGTATTGTTGTAATAAATAGTATTACAAAAGAGGTTGTAGAAAAACAACATTTTATTGACTCTATAAATTTTCCATATATACCAGGATTTTTAGCATTTAGAGAATTACCACTTATATTGAAAACAATAGAAAAATTAAAAATAATACCTGATTTATATATGTTTGATGGTAATGGATATTTACACCCACATCATATGGGAATAGCTACTTATTCTTCATTTTTCTTAAAAAAAGCAACAATAGGGATTGCAAAAAACTATTATAAAATAAATAATATAGATTATATTATACCAGATAATGAAAATAATGCTTATACAGATATTGTTATTAATAATGAAGTTTATGGACGTACACTTCGTACACATAAAAATGTAAAACCTATTTTTATATCAGTAGGGAATTATATAGACATTGATACAACAACAAAAATAGTTTGTAATTTTGTAAATAAAGAAAGTCGTATACCATTGCCAACTAGATTGGCAGACATTGAAACTAAAATAATAAGAAAGGAAGAAATACACTAAAAAACCATATCTTTATAGATAAGATTTATTTATAAAGATATGGTTTTTAACTATTCGCAAAATGAAACTTTTACGAATAGTTATGTAATTATTATGAAATCTTACTATATATTTATATATAAAAAAGTATCTAGCATATAACTAGATACTTAAAAATTTATTTTTTAATCATTTCTTTTATTATTCTAGATACTTGTATTATAATAGTTGGCATTAATGATAAACCTATAATATATAATAAGTTAATTGTAGTTAAAGGTTCAACCTCAAATAAACTTTGTAAAAATGGAACTAATAATACAGACATTAATAAAATAAATCCAATTAAAATTGCATATATTATATATTTATTACTAAATAATCCTTGTTTTATAATAGATTTTTTACTTCTTGAATTAAAACTATGCCATAATCTAGCTAAACATAATGTTGAAAAAGCCATTGTACTAGCTGTTTCATTATTAGTTTTTAAACCTATATAAAATGCTATCATAGTAAAAATTGCAATATTTATACCATGTATTACTATTTCTTTAAAGAAATCTTTAGTTAAAATACTTTCATCAGATTTTCTAGGTTTTTCTTTTATAATATCTTTTGTAGGACTGTCCATACTTATTGCTATCGCTGGTAAACTGTCTGTTACAAGATTAATAAAAAGTAAATGGACTGCACTAAAAGGCATAGGTAAAGCCATAAGTGAAGTATATAAAACAGATAATATACCTGAGGTATTACCAGATAATAAAAATTTTATAGAATTTTTAATATTATTATAAATATTTCTACCATTAGCGACTGCTTTTATTATTGTTGCAAAATTATCATCTGTTAATATAACAGAGGCAGCATCTTTAGATACATCTGTACCTGTAATACCCATTGCAATACCAATATTAGCACTTTTTAATGCTGGAGCATCATTTACACCATCACCTGTCATTGCTACAATGTTTCCTTTTTCTTGCCATAAATTAACTATTCTTATTTTATGTTCTGGAGAAACTCTTGCATAAACAGATACTTTATTTAAAATTTTACTAAGTTCTTCATTAGACATACTGTCAAGTTCTGTACCTGTTAAAGCTATATCACCATCTTTAAATATTCCTATTTGTTTAGCAATAGCCGTTGCTGTTACTTTATGGTCACCTGTTATCATAACTGGTAATATACCTGCAATATGACAATCTTTAACCGCTTGCATTGATTCTTCTCTTGGAGGGTCTATCATAGAAATAAGTCCTACAAATGTTAAATTATATTCATCTTTTAAATTAATTTCTATATTATCAATTTGCTTTTGAGCAAAAGCCAATACTCTTAAGCCATTTTCACTCATTTTTTGATTTATATTTTTAATATTTTCTATATCTTCAGTTGTTATAGGATAAATTTTACCATATTTCATTATATTAGTTACCCTATTTAAAATAACATCAATAGCACCTTTTGTAAGCATAATATTTTCTTTATTTAAATTATAAACTGTTGACATAAGTTTTCTATCAGAATCGAAAGGTATTTCTGAAAGTCTTTTATTATCTTCAACTATTTTATTATAATCTAATCCATTTTTTATATAACTTTCAACAAGGCTTGTTTCAGTAGGGTCACCAGTAGCTTTTCCATTTAAAATGTATGAGTCATTACATAATACACTTATTTGTAAAAGACGCTCTCTACTACCCTTACCTATAAAATACTCTTCTTGAACAGTCATTTTATTTTGTGTTAAAGTACCTGTTTTATCTGAACAAATAACAGACACACAACCTAAACCTTCAACAGCACTTAAATTTTTTATAATTGCATTTTGTTTAGCCATCTTTGTAGTGCCAATAGCAAGTGCAATAGTTACTATTGAAGATAAAGCCTCTGGTATTGCAGCAACTGCTAAAGATACAGCAAACATTAAAGAGTCTAACATAGGCATATGTCTATATATACTTAAACCAAAAACTACTAAACAAATACCTATTATTATTATTGATAACTTTTTACTAAAATTATCTAAACTAACTTGTAAAGGTGTTTTTTTATTTTTAGTAAGGTTCATTAATGTAGCTATTTTACCTATTTCTGTTTGCATACCAGTACTAGTAACCAAGGCTATACCTCTACCATAAGTTACTAAAGAAGATGAAAATATCATATTTTTTCTATCCCCTAATGCAATATTTTCCCCTTCAATTTTTTCTACAAATTTATTTACTGCTTCAGATTCACCAGTTAAAGCACTTTCATTTACTTGTAATGAAAAACTATCAATAATTCTTGCATCTGCTGGTACAACATCACCAGCCTCTATTACAATTATATCACCAACTACTAAATCTTTAGCTAATATTTCTTCTCTTTTACTATTTCTTATTACTTTAGCTACAGGTGCATACATACTTTTTAAACTTTTTAAAGATTGTTCTGCCTTAAAATATTGTACTGTACCTATTATAGCATTTAGTATTATTACACAAAATATTACAATGCTACTTTCTATATTTCCTGTAATCATAGAAATAATACCTGCTATTATTAAAATAATAATAAGTAAATCTTCAAATTGAGATAAAAATACTTTTAATGGACTTTTTCTTTTTTCCTCTTGTAAAACATTGTAACCATATTTTTCATATCTTTTAGCTAGTTCATTACTATCTAGCCCTTCTTTTTTAGAATTTAATTCTAAAAAACTTTCTTCTACACTTTTGTTATAAAAGTTCATATTGTTTTCTTCCTTTCATATTAAATTAATTTTTTAGTAGAAGAAATGCAAAATAACAAGACTTCTACCAAAATATAAATTTGATAAAAGTCTTGCTATTTAAAGTAAATGCGAGTTAAAAAACTGTAATGACGCAAGTACCACAAGATAAATCTTGCCAGCTACTCCCTTTTTCATTAAAATAACTATACCATAAAAATATTTATATGTCAACTACTAAATTTTTTTATAATTCCTTTCCCTTTTCAGCCTCTAACATATTTTCAATAAATATTCCATAACCTTTAGAAGGTTCATTAACAAAAACATGTGTTACAGCTCCTATTATTTTATTGTTTTGTATTATAGGGCTACCACTCATACCTTGTATAATACCATTAGTTTTTTCTAAAATTCTTTTATCTGTTATTTTTATAACCATTGATTTAGTATTGTCAATATTATATTTATTTATGCTTTCAATTTCAATTTCATATTTTTCAACATCACTTCCATTTAAGTTACATAATATATAAGCTTTTCCTAGTTCTACACTATCTTTTAATCCTATATCTAATGCATTTTTACTATTAATAAATTTCTCATTAGTTATCTTACCATATATACCAACATTAGTGTTATTAGTTATTATTCCAATTGGTTCATCTTTTTTTATATTACCAATAAGTTCTCCAGGAGAACCTTTTTCACCCTTTTTAACATCAACTATTTCAGATTTCATTATTTTACCATCTTTTACTTCCATAATTTCTTTAGTATCTATATCTACTATGCCATGACCTAATGAACCAAAAGATTTTATTTTAGGATTTATATAAGTTAATGTTCCTATTCCTTGAGTACTATCCCTAACCCAAACACCTATTTTATTTTTACCATCTTCACCTTTTATACTAGTTAAATTAACATTTTGTATTATATTATCCCTTTTTATTTCTATGTTTAAGTTACTATTATCTTCAATACAATGTATTAAAGTTTCTTTACTGTCAATATTAGTCCCATTTACTTTTAATATCATATCCCCAGGTTTTAAAATATTTTTGGCTGGTTCATATCTTTTACCATTTTCACCTTTTACTTCTCCTAACCCTAATACCATAACACCTTGAGTATCTATTCTAACACCAACAGAATCACCACAAGGTATTAATTTTTCATTTGGTAAAACTGATACAGTAACATTTTTTATAGGTATACCCATTAATGATAATTTCATATCAACAGAACCTTCTTGTTCTGATTTTAAGTAAACAGTTTCATTTAAATTTATATTTTCAGTATTATTTAAAGGTTTATTATTAACATTTAATATACTTTCATCATTTGATACTATTGTAGCAACAGCTGGTATATTAAAGTTTATTTTATGAGTATTTCCTACTATTAAATTTATATTATTAGGTAAAAATATGAAATTTACAATGGTGGGTATAATAAATAATAAATTAATTAATATTAAAATTAATATATAAATTTTATTTAATTTTTTCATACATAACCTTCCTTATATTTTTATTATAAAGATAGGCTTGCCAAATATAAAATACTTATACTACAATTTAATTGTAATGTATTACCTTATTAAAAAAATCTTAAATCTTTTCTGTTTAATGCTCCTACCAAAATAAGCAATATAAAATAAATTATACTAAATATAAATAATGCTCCTATCAAGGATATTACATTATTATAAATATTTATAGATATATTATATAAATATTTAGATATAATACTACTAGATATTACACATAATAAAGGTTTAAATATATCATTAAATAAATTTATATTGAAATTAGTTTTATTTTTTAATTTAATTAAAGAAATTAAATTAACTACTACTAAACTTAAAAACCAACCTATAATAAATGCAAATAAACTATATTTAGGTATTAAAAAGTAAATAAAACAAATATTTATTATAGAAGAAATTATACTGTTTTTAAATATTAAAAGTTGTTCACCTAAACCGTTTAATATACCAGAAAATATAACATGATAGTATATTAAAGGACATAAAAATCCTATATATAAAAGTTGCCAACCAATATCTTCTTGAGAATATATAGTTGTACCCAATTCACTTGAAAAAAATGTAAATATTCCTAAAGTTCCTAAACCTATAATAGATGTTATATTAAAGGCCTTTGATATTGTTATCTTTATTAAATTTATATTATTTTTAGCAAGTGCTTCTGATATAGCAGGAACTATTGTTATAGCAAGTGCTGTTAGCAGTGAAGATGGAAACATAATTAATGGCATTGACATACCACTAAGCTGACCATATAAACTCATAGCCTCTGTATTAGTATAACCATATTCAATTAATTTTTGAGGTATTAATATATTTTCTATTGTACTTAAAAATGAACCTAATACTCTATTAGCTGTTAAAGGTAATGCCATAGATAAAATAATAGTAGTATATTTAATTATAGAAATATTTGACTTTTTAATTTTATTTATTTTAGTATTATATATCATAAATACATATAAAAAAGCAAATATTTCTCCTATACACATTCCTATAACGCCTAATGCACAAGCATAAGATAAGCCTAAAGGTATAAATACAGAGGCTAAAAGATAAATAACTATCATTCTAGAAACTTGTTCTAAAACTTGACTTATAGCAGGTACTATTGTATCTTGCATACCTAAAAAATATCCTCTTATGCAAGAACCTATTGCCATAAATGGAAACGCTATACACATAATATGCAAAGATAATAAAGTATTTTCATTTTTAAATATATTATTTGCTATGTATGGTGAAAATATAAAAACTAATATACTTATTAAACAAGCTATTAATCCAGATAAAAATATACATATAGATAAAATTCTTCTTATATTTCCATATTCTCTTTTTGAATTTTCTTCTGAAACTAATTTAGATATAGTAGTTGAAAATCCAGAAGAAGATATACTCCAAGCTAACATATATACAGGCATTATAAGTTGATATAACCCCATACCTTCTGCACCTATTAAATTAGACATATATATTCTATAAATAAAACCTAAAATACGCGTTATAATATTAGCTAGTGTTAATATTAAAGCCCCTTTTATAATCAAATTTTTACTCATAAAATCTCCTTATTCTTAACATTTTTTATTAATATATGGAAATTTTATTTTAAATATTCTAATATAGAATTTTTTATATTAAAAAAGAATACAATAAAACTGGATTTACTTTATTATTTTTAATAATCTAAATTTTTATTTATAGTTTATGATATTTTCATCACATATTAATTTATAATTTTTTAAAATTGCTCTTTTATTATACAGTTATCATTTAAAATATCTTCATGATTTAATTTAAGTTTATTTTTTTATCTTAACTCAAAATTTTTAAATCGAATTATTCCATATCTATACTTCCATATACTATTTATTAATACTTAAATAAAACTATCTAAGTCAAGACCACCCGTTCAACGGGTGGCTTGCTCTAACCCTATAAGGGTATGTTGCTTGCTTTGCCTAAAGGCATACTGAATAGATTTGCCAACCACATTTTTTGTCAAGCAACCCCTTAAGGAGCTTTTTTATGCTTTGGTATTCTTATCACCCATAAATGGGTCTATATATTCTTTTAGTGTCATTTGGTCTGTTGCTATATCTTCTTGTAACTGATTTCTTATATATTCTTCTATTACTTTTTTATTTCTTCCTACT
>CALWDX010000072.1 GCA_944376805.1 uncultured Clostridia bacterium | reverse complement strand
GTGAAATTTTCTAAAATAAGACTTTCTTTTATACATTGTTGCATTAAGTTAAAAGTAATTTCATCTAAATTATATTCTGTATTATTATCAAATAAAAGTTGCATAAAAACTCCTTTTATAGTAAATGATTGATATCAATCATTTACTATTTTTTCTTATTATTTTGTTTTTTAGATTGTTTTTCTTTAATTTTTTCTTTCTCTTTTTCTAATTTCTCATAAGCTCCAATTATTTTTTGTACAAGTGGGTGACGAACAACATCTTTATTATTAAGCTTACATATGCCTATATCTTCTATACCATCTAAAATTTTAATAGCGTCTATAAGTCCAGAATTTTTACCAGTAGGTAAATCTATTTGTGTTAAATCACCTGTAATAATAGCTTTAGAACCAAAACCTATACGAGTTAAAAACATTTTCATTTGTTCAGGTGTTGTATTTTGTGCTTCATCTAATATAATAAATGCATTATCTAAAGTTCTACCACGCATATAGGCTAGGGGAGCAACCTCTATTGTACCTTTTTCCATATTCTTTTGAAAATTTTCTACTCCCATTATATCATATAAAGCATCATATAGAGGCCTTAAATAAGGGTCAACTTTTTGTTGTAAATCACCTGGCAAAAATCCAAGATGTTCTCCTGCCTCTATTGCTGGTCTAGTTAAAATTATACGATTTACTTCATTATTTTTAAAAGCTGTAATAGCCATAGCCATAGCTAAGTAAGTTTTACCTGTACCAGCAGGACCTATACCAAAAACAATTGTATTTTTTCTAATAGTATCAATATAAGTTTTTTGTCCTATTGTTTTTGGTTTTACAGGACGTCCTGCAATATTAACACATATAAAATCATCATTTATTTT
The DNA here is from genome assembly GCA_944376805.1 of uncultured Clostridia bacterium. Lineage (GTDB taxonomy): Bacteria > Bacillota > Clostridia > Lachnospirales > CAG-274 > Tyzzerella. Next base: position 3,276 of record CALWDX010000072.1, on the reverse strand, counting down.
TTCTATATCATGAAAATTTTCATCTTCAACTTGTGCAATAAGATAGTTAATAGATTGTTCTGTTATTTCTTCACCACGGTTTGATATAGATATAAGTGATTTTAAAACTTTTTCAGCTTTATCTATAGAGTATTTACTACCAGATACTACTATATCTTCGCCTCTGTTTACAATATTAACTGCAAAACTACGTTCAATTTTTTTTATATTGGCATCATATTGTCCAAAAATATTTAAAATTTGGTCATTGGCTATTTGTAACTTGATTTGTTCCATCTTCTGTATTACTCCCTTCATTTTGATAACTAACAGATATAGGTGCTTTTTCTCCTATATCTTCTATTATAGTTAATTTAGCAGTAGCTATCAATTCATTTTCATTTTCTTCATATATTATTTCTTTATTTAAAATATCCGAAGAAAAATCTATTTCTTTTATAATTTTTTCTGTTATAAGTTTATTAGCATATAATTTGGCTTCATCTATAGAATATGCCTTTTTTTTAGGTATATATTCTTTATATTCAGTTTTTTTTATAATAAAAGGTAAATAAAAATTTTCTGAAAGTTTTAATTGAGTTCTTGATATTATTGTATCATATTTTTCAAAATCTATATTACTTTTTAATATATTAAAATTTTTATTAAATGCTAATAAATTATATGTAGTTTTTTTATTTTCTGTAAAATCTTTAACATAATAATCAAAAGGTACTGTAACTTTTATTTCTTTTTCAACTTTTGCTAATATATCTGCATCAGAATAAGTATTTTGTATACCCTTTATTTCTTCTCCATCTTTTAGAAAAAGTTCTCCAGATACAAGTATATCACCTTTTTTTACTATATCTTTAGCTTTTACAAGTGGTCTACCTGTTCTTGTAACAATATTTGTTATAACACCTGTTTCTTTAGCTATTATATCACAAGGTATAGTATTTTGTGTAGTATTTTGTTTTTGTATATTTTCTGATATACTTATAGTTATTTTGGTACCATCTATTTTTATATTTGCCCAAGAAATTATATCAAAATTATTTTTTAAATCTGATTGTATTTCTTTTATATTAATTTTTCTCTTATAAGCTCCTAAATATAATCCATTATCTTCACAAAATTTCAAAATTTCATTATTATCTATTTGATTATTTCCTATAATTTGAATTGACCATATAAAAGATGAAAAATAATATAATAAAAATACAAAAAATATAGCACCTATTAAAAACATTTTCCTTTTTCTATTTTTAAAAATAAAAAATGGCATACCATATTTTAAAATAATTTTATATTTACAACCAGTTTTTTTAGAAATAATTTTTAATTGTTTAAAATCTTTTATACTTATACTACATATTATACCATCACTAACTTCTTCTAATTTGGATAATTGTATATTTTTATTTAAACATAAATTTAAAAATCTTTCAATAGAAAAGCCTGTAATTTTTATAATAACATATCCTTTTAAGTAATTCCATATAAATTTAAACATTGTTTCACCAACCTATATAAATTCAAATTGTGATAAAGTACCTTTTATAAGAATTTTATTTTTGTTAAGTTCTTTTAAAAATAGGTTTTTACCAGCAACTTTAAATATACCACAAGATGTATTTATTTTTATTATTTCATTAGAATATTGAACTATATTTTTAAAGTTTTCAATAACTATTTTAGAACGTCCTATAATTGTTATAAGAGGAACATTTAAAATTATTTCATTAGGTAATTCTATACCTTCAGATAATCCTTTTTTTATAGATTTTATTAAATTCATTAAATTTATACCTCCTTTAGCAAAGATTATATGTTAAATTTATGTTAATTAGAATACAAATATATTTTCAATAAAATTTTTTTATAGTATAATTATATATAATTTATTATATGAAGGGTGATTTTAATGAATACATTATTTAAGAAGCAATTTTTTATGCAATCTTGTGTACTTATAATTAGTTTTGCTTTATTAGGTGCAGGACTTACTAAAGCTTTTAGTTCTTTCTTTGTAGAACAAAAGAAAGATTTACTTATAGAACAAAGTCAAAAAATAGCTAAAACTTTTAAACAAGCTTACTTTTTAGAAGGTAGATATGGATTATTAGCTTTACAAAATGAAATTGAAATATTAGAAGAATATATAAATGCAAGTTTTGTATTTATAGATAACGAAAATACTGTAAAAATTATGTCAAAAGACATAGATTCTAAATGGTATAATAAAAAAATTGATTATGAAAAAATTTTAAAGACTTCTAAAAATGATAAGTATTATGAAATTCAAGGAACAATGGATGGTATATTTGAAGAACCTATGTTAAGTATTGGAAGACCTATGACTATAAATGAAGTATATATAGGTACAATATTTATAAATACACCTGTTACAGATTTATTTTTAACAGTTGAAAAAGCATATCAAATAATAGTGTTATTTACTATTTTTGCTATTATTGGTGCATTTATTTTAGTTTATCTTTTTTCTAAAAAAATTAGTTTACCACTTATAGAAATTAATAATGCTGCTAAAGTTATGGCAAATGGTGATTTTAAAAAACGTATTTATATTAACAGTAAAGATGAAATAGGACAGTTAGCAAATGTTTTAAATGACATGGCTAAAAGTTTAGATGAACAAGAAAAAAGAAGAAGGGAATTTATTTCTAATATATCCCACGATATTCGTTCTCCTTTAACATCTATGAAAGGTTTTTTACAAGCTATTATTGATGGTACTATCCCAGAAGAAAAAAAGGAAAAATATATTAATATAGTTTTAGAGGAAACAGAAAGATTAACAGTACTTGCTAATAATATATTAGATATTAATAGATTAGAAGATATTGATAGCCAAGATAATAGTATTAGTTTTGATATAAATGAACTTATAAGAAGAATTATAATAAGTTTTGAAGCTAGAGTGGTTAATAAAAATTTAGATATAAAAATATCTTTTGCAGAAAAAGAAACTTTTGTTTATGCAGATTTAGAAAAAATTCAAAGGGTTGTATATAATCTTATTGATAATGCTATAAAATTTACAGAGGCTAATAAATCTATTACTATAACAACTACTATTAAATCTAATAAAGTTTTTGTATCTATAAAAGATGAAGGACCTGGTATATCTTTAGAAGACCAAAAAAGAATTTTTGATAGATTTTATAAAGCAGATTATTCTAGGGGGAAAGATAAAAAGGGTAGTGGACTTGGTCTTTCTATAGTAAGAGAATTTATACTTTCTCAAGGTGAAACTATTGAACTTAAAAGTGA
>CALWDX010000071.1 GCA_944376805.1 uncultured Clostridia bacterium | reverse complement strand
TGTATAAAATTAAAAGCATTACTAATTAATGAAATAGAAAAATTATATTTATTAGGTTACAAAACTTTTCTTACTGGTTGTGCTATGGGGGTTGATATGTGGGGAGCTGAAATAGTTTTAGATTTAAAAAAGAAATTTGATGATATAAAATTATTTTGCATAATACCTTTTGAAAATCAATGTGAAAGGTGGCAAGAAGACTATAAAAAAAGATTTAATTATATTGTTGAAAATTGTAATCAAAAAATCATTTTACAAAAAGAATATGACTCAGATTGTTATTTTAAAAGAAATAAATTTCTTGTAAAGCATTCTACTGTTATTATTAGTGTTTATGATGAAAAACATTCAAATAGTGGTACAAAAAATACCCTAAATTATGCTTTAAGTTTAAATAAAAATATAATTCTTATAAATCCTAATTTATTAAAAGTTTTTAATATTAAAAATACTCTATAAAAATATTTTTACATACTAAAAAAGTTATTAATTAATATATCTAATTAATAACTTTTTTAATTTTACAATATTATAGTTTCTGTATTTTCAATAGCTTTGTCTATTAAAATATCTAAATCTTTTATATTTTTTTCTATATTTTCTATAATATTTCTTTTTGGTTTTGTTTCAGGGTGTTTTGCTACAAATATAGTACAACAATCTTCATATGGTCTAATAGATATTTCAAATGTACCTAATTTTCTTGCTATATCTATTATTTCTTGTTTATCCATACTACATAATGGTCTAAAAACTGGTAAAGTAGTAACAGCCGAATTTATAGCTTCTATTGCTTGCATTGTTTGACTAGCAACTTGTCCTATACTATCCCCTGTAACAAGCCCTTGACTATTATTTTTTATAGCTATTTTTTCTGCTATTTTAAACATTGCCCTTTTTAATAAAATAGTCATTTTTTCTGGTGGTACACTTTCATATATTTTTAATTGAGTTTCTGTAAAAGGCACTATATGAAGTTTTATTTCTCCTGTAAATGTTGACAGTTGCTCTGCTAAATCAATAACCTTTTGTTTGGCTCTATCTGAAGTATAAGGTGGACTATGAAAATATACTGCTTCTATTGAAACACCCCTTTTCGCCATCATAAAAGCAGATATAGGACTATCTATACCACCAGATAATAAAACAGTTGCTTTGCCAGATGTTCCAATAGGTAACCCTCCAAAGCCTTTTATAAGTTTACTATAAATATATGTATAATTTCTTATTTCAACCATTAATGTTATATCAGGGTTTCTAACATCAACTTTTATATTATCCATATTGTTAAAAATATATCCACCTATATCTGTTGATATTTCCCTAGAATCCATAGGGTATTGCTTGTCAGAACGTTTCGTTTCTACTTTAAAAGTATATTCTTTGTCCCCACAGTATTCTTTCATATGAAGAAGTGCTTTAGCTCTTATATTTTCTATACTATTATCTTCAAGTTTTATAGCTGGACATACTGCTGTTATACCTAGTATATTAACAACTAAAGGTATTACTTTGTCATAATCAAAATTTTCTTCTCTACTTTCAATTAAAACTCGTCCTTGTTCTTTTTTTACAGAATAATTTCCAACCTTTTCTAAATTTTTAGATATAGTTTTTAAAAGTGCATTTTCTATTAAATGGCGATTTTTACCCCTTAAGGCAATCTCTCCATATTTAGCTAATAAAACATTTTGCATAATTTTCTCCTATTTTTTTATATACATTCTAAGTTTAGGTATAATTTCTAAAATAGCTTCATTAAATTGTTTTGCTTCTTCTAATGTATTGTCAAAAGAAAAACTTACTCTTATAGTAGAGCCTAAATTTTCTTCATTTACATAATAAATCATAGATAAGTTTTTCTTACTTTTTGAACCACAAGCAGAACCAGTAGAAACATATATACCCTTTTCTTCTAATGAATGTAATAAAACTTCTCCTTTAACATCTTTAAAACTAAGACTTAATATATATGGTATTCCATTTTCTTCATCACCATTTATAGACATATTTTCTATTTTATCTTTTAATTTTATTATTTCTTCCCTTACTTCTCTTATTTTTTGGAAATTTTCTTCTAAATTTTTATATGCTTTTTCACTAGCTTTATAAATCCCTATTATACCCTCATTGTTTATAGTACCAGAACGTAAACCTTTTTGTTGCCCTGCTCCAAAAATTATATTGTTAAGCCTTACTCCATTTCTTACATATAAAAATCCTATTCCCTTTTGTGCATGTATTTTATGCCCACTTACACTCATTAAATCTATATATTTTACATTTATTTTAAGTTTTCCAAATGATTGGACAGCATCTGTATGAAAAATAGTATTTTTATTTTTTTCTTTTATTCTTTTACCTATTTCATCTATTTTTTGTATTGTTCCTATTTCATTATTAACATACATTATACTTACAAAAATTGTATTTTCATCAACTTCATTTATAAGATTATCTATATCTATATAGCCTCTATTATCTACATCTAAATAACATACTTCAAATCCGCGATTTTCAAGTTCATTAAAACATTTTAAAACAGATGGGTGTTCTATTTTTGTTGTTATAATTTTATTACCATATTTTTTATATGCATCACAAACACCTAAAATAGCAATATTATTTGATTCTGTACCACCAGATGTAAAATATATTTCGTCTTCTTTTGCACCTATAATATTTGCTATTACCTTTTTAGCATTAGTTATTTTTTGTTCTACTTCATAACCCAGTTTATGTAGTGATGAAGCATTAGCAAAATTATTATTCATAGTCTCTACTACTTCTTTTAAAACTTCATCATCTATTTTAGTTGTAGCAGAATTGTCAAAATAAATCATATACTACCTCCAATCCAAAATATTAAGAATTTTGAATTAAATTTATTAAATGTGCTAATGTATCTAATTTTTGTTTTTTAAATTCTTTTAATAAATCATAATTATTTTGGTACATATATATACGACTAAATATAGTTGTAATTTTAATTAATTCATCTTTTTCTATACTTTCTTTATCACTAAAATATATTGTTAAAACCCCTTTATAAATTATATAATTAAAAATAAATATTATTAAACAATCTTTAATTGAATAATTATCATTAAATGGATATCCTTGTGTAAAAAATAAATTTACAAATACATTTTCTATAAAATATTCTTTGTCTTTTAACAAATAATTAAATTTTTCTTTATATTTTAAATATGTCTTACAAAATCTATCCTCTGTACTATCTAACTCCTCATATAATTTATTAAATTTTGATATAATATCACTAGATGTTAAAAATACTTCTTTATGAGAATATATATTCTTAACTATTAATGACTTAAATATATCAAAAAATATTCCTTGATTTATATCTATATTATCAAATAAAGATGAATAAATATCAATATTATCAAAAAAACTATTAAGATAAATTTCTATATCACTAAATTTTTGTTGTTTATTTAAATCATTTATTTTATTCATTAAAATACTTAATAAAATCATTTTATTATCCATAGATATATCTTTTAATTGTAAAAGTTGTATACATATTAACCTTATATCATCAAAATAATTTATTAATTTATTGTTTTCATTATATTTTAATTTAAAATCAATATGAGAATAATTATAATCCTCAACCAATTCAAAATCTATACCATCTTTTATATTATAAAGTAACTCACAAACAGCTTCACACCCCGTACCTAAACTTAATTCATAGTTAGAAATTATAAATTTATTAATCCTAGGAAATATCTTACAAGTATCACTTAAATAGTTAGAACCCATCTCTTTTTGTATACAACATAAACCTTTTTCATCTTCAAATGGACAAATACTATGTAAAAATTCTATATCTTTATTCTCATATTTTCCATCTTCATAAATTTCTAAATTAAAAGTTTCTTTTTTATTTTTATGTTTTATTAAATAAGTATCTTTATTTTTAATAATACAATTATTTATTAGATTTGACAAATATTTTGGTTCTTTTATAGATTTATATTTTAAATAAGTATTTTTATCTAAAACAATATTCCAACCATAACTACAACAATTAATTTTACAATCACTACCTATACATTTAAAATCTTTAAAATAAGTAGGTCTTAAAACAGGATATTTTTCCATAAATTAGTCCTCCAATTCATATAATAAAATAGCTGTTGTTATAAATCCAGCTGTTTCAGTTCTTAAAATTCTTTTTCCTAAAGTTATAGGAATAATATTATTTTCAACTGCTAAAGTTATTTCTTTTTCACTAAACCCACCTTCTGGGCCTATAAAAATACCTATACTATTTCCATTAAATTGTTTTATTATACTTTTTATAGTATTACTTTTTTCTTTTTCATAAGGTATTATATTTAAACTATTTTTATTTGCTTGTTTAATAGCATCAGAAAAATTTAAAATAGGTTGTATAACAGGAATTTTACCTCTTCGTGATTGTTTAGCAGCAGCTTCTGAAATTTTATTCCATCTAACTATTTTTTTATCTTCTTTACCTGTTAATTTAACTATTGTTCTATCTGTATTTACTGAAACAATTTCATCTATACCAAGTTCAACACATTTTTGAATAATAAGTTCCATTTTTTCAGATTTAGGTAAACCTTGATAAAGTTTAATTTTAGTTTTTGGTTCACTTTCATTACCAAAACAATCAATAATTGTAGTTACTACACTATTTTTATTTATTTCTTCTATTTTACAAATATAATCATAACCATCACCAGAAGAAATTTCTATTTCTTCTCCTATTTTACAACGTAAAGAATTTATAATATGATTAGCATTTTCACCATCTAAAAAAATTTTATTATCTTTTATTAAATCATTAGAAATAAAAAATTTAGCCATAATTACACTCTTTCTATATTATTTTTTTATTTTTGATATAACACAAACCCATTCATCTTTTATAATAGTATCTATTACTTCAAGACCACTTTCATTTAATGAATTATAAACATCTTCTAATCTATCTTTTATAATACCACTAGCAATAAATACACCATTATCTTTTAATTGACTAGGAACAACA
>CALWDX010000070.1 GCA_944376805.1 uncultured Clostridia bacterium | reverse complement strand
TATCATTTATAGAACCAAGTTCTCTTATAGAGTGCATACCAAGTATACAAACTCCAAAATCTATAACTGTTGTATTAAATTGACTAGCTAACATAGCACCTATTGTACTGCCTCCTGGTGCATCTGAATGGTTGACAAACTTTTGATATTGTATACCAGCTTCTTTACAAAGTCCATCAAAGATAGCTCCACAAACTCCTGTTGTACTATATTTTTGACTAGCTGAATATTTAAGGCAAACCCCTTTATTTAAAAGTGGCTTATTAGTTATATCGTGTTTATCTGTATAGTTAGGGTGTAAACCGTGAGCTAAATCTGCTGATATAAGAACAGATTTTTCTGCCATACTATAAAAACTTTCTTCATTACCAAATAAACTTATACATAATCTTTTTAAAGTATCCCTAAGTAAAGCACCATCTGCCCCTTGTCCAGTATGACTTCCAACTTCTTCATTATCAGCAAGATATAATACTTTTATACCATTATAATTATTATTTTTAGAATATGTTAAAAATGCTTGTAAAGAATTATATACCATCATTAAATCATCTAACCTTGAACAAGATATAAATTCCTCATTTAAACCTATTAAGCTACCTTTTTCAGCTTCATATAAAAATAATTCATAATCTAATATATCATCTTTTGCTACATTTATTTCTTTTGCTATTAATTCATAAATATAACCTTTTTCATTAAAATTTTCACCTGTTAAAGATAAAATAGGTAACATTTCATTTTGTTTAGAATATTTATGTCCATTATTTATTTCTCTATTTAAGTGTATAGCAAGATTAGGTATAATAGCAATAGGACGTTTAAAATCTATTGTTTTAGTTTTTGGATTAAAAATATTTTCCCCTTTTAATATAACACGTCCTGCTATTGATAATGGTCTATCAAGCCAAGTACTTAAAATCATACCACCATAGCCTTCAGTATTAAGTTTTAAATAGTTGTCATTTACTTTTATTTCACAATTTGGTTTTATAACAAAACTAGGAGAGTCTGTGTGAGAACCTATAAGTTTAAAACCATCTTTATTTGCATCTTTACCTATTATAAAAGCTATTAATGTAGAACCATTTCTAGTTATATAATACTTTCCACCTTCATTTAGTTGCCAATTATCAACATTATTTAAACATATAAATCCATTTTCTTTTAACTGAATTTCACTATTTTCTACTGCTAAAAAAGAACAAGGACTATTTTGTATAAAGTCTATCATATTTTGTGCATATTGTTTTTTCATATAAATTCACCTCATAAAATTAATTAATATATTAATTTTACAACATATTTAAATAATTGTATACTAGTTTTATTATAAAATATTAATACAATTATATAAAAAAAGGAAAGACACCTTAAGGTGCCTTTCAGAAAAGAGAGAATTTTGAGGTTAGCCCTTCTGGGCTAGGAGAGGAGTATCTATATCAATTAAAAACTTGTAAGCTATTTTGTTGTAGGAAGAAGTTTAACTTTAACAGTTTCTAACTTCCCATTTCTAATTACTTTTAACTTAATGGTGTCCCAAACTTCATACTTTTTAATTTCTTCTACTAGTGTAGTAGAACTAAGTATAGGTACATCATTTATAGTAGTAATAATATCATTTACTTTAAGTCCTGCTTTCTCTGCAGAACCATTTGGAACAATTTCTACTATTAAAGCTCCACCAGCCATACCTTCATAGTTTACATTAGTATTTTGAGCATTTGTAACCATAACACCTAAAGAAGTAGGGTTTAAGTTACTCATTATATCTTCTATAATAGGCATTGCAACTTTAGAACTTATAGTATATCCAATACTTTCAACTGTATTATTTGCAATTTTTGCAGTATTTATACCTATAACTTCACCATTTAAGTTAATTAATGCACCACCACTATTTCCAGGATTTATAGCAGCAGTAGTTTGTAAAACATTTAACTTTTTATTTTCTGAGATTATATCTGTAGATGTTGAGCTTATTATACCAAAAGTAGAAGTTATACCTTCACCTAAAGCATTCCCAATAGCTACAACATAATCCCCAACAGCAATATTTGATGAATCGGCAAATTTAGCTACACGAATATTTTTCATATCTTCTTCAGATAAATCATCACCACTAATAGATAAAACAGCTAAATCATAGTTTTCATCTTTACCTACAAGACTTGCTTGTACTGGTTTATTATCATCTATTGCTACACCAATTGTAGTTGCATTTTCAATAACATGATAATTTGTAACAATAAAAATATCTGTTGATGTTTTATGAAAAATAATACCAGAACCAGAGCCTTGGTATTGTGTATTACCTCTAAACCAATCTGTACTGTTATTTAATGTTGTAATACTTACAACAGATGGTTTAACATTTTGTATTATAGCTTTAACTAAACTATTATTAGATGTTTCTATAATATTGTTATTTTCACCATCTACTGAAGTTTCTAATATGCTATCATTAGCAAAATTAGGGATAATTATATCCTTACAATATATATAAGTAAAGCTAATAGCTAAACCTAATATTAAAGAAAAGGCAAGTGAACCTACTGTTATAAAAATTCTTTTAAAAAACTTTAAAGTATTATTTTGTTTTTTAATTTCTTCTTTATAAAAAGTATAAGGTCCATTAGAGTTGTTAAACTCTTGGTTATTATGATTATTACTCATAATGTTTCCTCCCTATAAATATATAATAACTCAAATAAATGAATAAAATATGAATTAAATGTGAACAATTTAAAATATTTTTTTAACTTATAAACATTTATCTACATTTTTTTACAAATAAAATATATTTTTTATTTAAAATGATGTATTAGAAGGTGATAATTTAACTGTTAAAGTCATTGGTTTACTACCTCCTCTAATAATATCAAAAGATACTTCATCATTTGGTTTACAATTACTTATAGCAACAGATAAATCTTCAACTGTATCTATTTGTTGTCCATTAAAGTTTGTTATAATATCACTAGGTTTAAGACCTGCTTTTTCAGCATTGCTACCTTCTTCAACTTCTACAACTATAACACCATTTGTATTTAATCCATAAATACGTTTTGTATTTTCTGTTATAGTTTTACCCATTATCCCAAAATATGGTCTTTCTACATAACCATTATTTATAATTTGGTCAGCAATATCTTTTGCAATATTAGAAGGGATTGCATATCCTATACCTTCTATAGCAGAACTTGAAAGTTTAGCAGTATTTATACCAACTACTTCACCATTAGAATTCATTAATGCACCACCACTATTTCCAGGGTTTATAGCAGCATCAGTTTGTATAACTGTAAGATTTTTACCATCTATATTTATTTGTTTATTTTGGGCACTTATCATTCCTTGTGTCATAGTTTTGCCTCTACCTAAAGCATTACCAATAGGGAAAACAAAATCACCAACTTCAACTGTATCTGAATTAGCAAATTTAGCTACTGTTATATTTTTTATACCTGCTTTATTCATATCTTCTTTACTAACAACTAAAACTGCTAAATCTGAACTTGGGTCTGTTCCTACAAGTTTAGCATTAACTTGTTCTTGACCTGTAACAGATATTGTAACAGCAGATGCATCTTCTATAACATGATTATTTGTTATGATATAAACTTTATCACCATCTACTTTATATATAATACCAGAACCAGAACCTAAATCTTGTAACTCACTTGAAAAAAATCCACCTGATACTTTAGTAGAAATATTTACAACAGAATCACCTACTTCTTTAAAAATAGAAGATGCACTATTTGATGTTAAAATAATATTATTTTCTAAACTAGCTTGGCTTAAATCTGAAACATCAAATTTAAAGTTTGATTGTTCCTTTTTAGAAATTGTATTTTTAGATACTATTGCACCAGCACCTATACCTACACCTAAAAATAAACAACAAGATGCAACTAAACCTGATTTTAAAACAACTTTTGCTACTTTTTTTCTTTTCTTTCTATTTTCTTTTTTCTTTTCTTGTTTCTCTTTAGCAATTAAAGCTTTTATTTCAGCTTTTTTTCTTTCCATATCTTCTAAATTATTATTTTTATCTTCATTTAAGTTATTTTCTATACCTTCAACATTTATAATATTATTTTGAGTTGAAATATCTTCTATTTTAAAATCTTCTATTATATCCTTTTTATTAATATTATCATTTATATTATTTTTATCATCTATACTCATAAAAACTACCTCCAAAAAGATTTATAATTTAATTTCTTAATTTATATTTTTATTATATACACATATTTTGAATAAAATATTAATAATATGTAAACAATTGTAATAAAATTTTTAAATACTTATGTATTATATTATTAATATTTTTTATAATGTTATTTAACAAAAAATAAATTACATAAAAAAAGAACTAGGTTATATAACCTAGTCTTTAAATCCGAACAAATTAATACCCTTATAATTTTCATCATAACTAATATATTATTCCCCAAAAGTAGTTTTATACAATTAAAAAAAGTTCTTTATCGATAGATTACCAAAAAGAACTTATAAATATACACTACTAATAGAATATACTAAAATATGGAAATAAAACAAAAAATAAATCCATTATTATAATACATTATATTAAATACTATTTTATAAATTTTTGGTAACCCAGCCGTCATGTGCAAAAAGCATTTAGACCTGTGGCTTTGCGTCCTTATTTTTCAATAAGTTTGCCTTTTTCAATTAAAACTACAATAATAGCATAATCTCATTTGATTATGCTATTATTCTATCATACTATACTATATTAGTCAATATAATAATTATACAAATTTTAAGTTATTAATATATGCAAAAAGTATAATATTATTTTGATAAAAATTTACTAAAAAGCTGGAACAACTGCTCCTTGATATTTTTCTTCTATAAATGTTTTTATTTCATCACTTGTTAAAGCTTTATATAAAGATTGTATTTCTGGTTTATTTTCATTACCTTCTTTAACAACTAATATATTAGCAAAAGGAGAATCACTTCCTTCAATAGCTATTGCATCTTCCATAGGATTAAAACCTGCTTCTAATGCATAGTTTGTATTTATAACTGCCATTTTAACATCATCTAAAGCTCTTGGTAAAGCTGCTGCGTCCATTTCAATTATTTCAAGATTTTTAGAATTTTCTTCTATATCAAATATAGTAGCTTTATCACCAACACCTTCTTTTAATTTTATAACACCATTACTTTCTAAAAGAAGTAAAGCTCTTGCACCATTTGTAGCGTCATTAGGAACTGCTATTTTATCACCATCTGCAAGCTCATCTAAAGATTTAGCTGTTTTTGAATATATTCCCATTGGTTCTGTATGTACTGGTCCAACAGATACAAGTTTATCACTTGTTTCTTCTACATAATTATTTAAGTATGAAGTATGTTGAAAAAAGTTTGCATCAATTTCACCTGAAGATAAACTTGGATTTAAAACAGTATATTCTGAAAACTCTTTTACATTTAAAGTAATACCTTCTTCTGCTAAATTGTCTACTACTTCATTTAAAATTTCTGCGTGAGGTACACTTGTAGCACCTACTGTAATAGTATTTGAACTTTCTGTATTTGCAGTATTACTGTCAGGTTTATTAGTATCTGTACTATTTCCACAAGCAGTAAGTCCAAAAAGTGTTAATGTTAATAAAGAAGTTGTTAAAAATTTTTTCATAATAAATTTCTCCTTTTCTATTTATATTAATTTAAAAAATATATAAAATTGTATTTTCATTATAAATATCATTTAAACTATCTCTAAATAATGCAACTAACATAATTTTACCTTAAAAGTTACTTTTTATTTAACTTTTTACCTAAAATATTACCAATAGTCTGAACTATTTGAACAAGTATAACCATTAATACAACACTAATTATTAATATATCATCTCTATATCTTTGATAACCATATGTAATAGCTATACTACCAAGGCCACCACCACCAATAGTACCAGCCATAGCAGAATAACCTATAATACTTATAATAGTTGTTGTTATAGTAGATATAATAGAAGATATGCTTTCAGGTATTAATACTTTATAAATTATTTGCCATTCAGTAGCCCCCATAGATATAGAAGCCTCTATAACTCCTTTATCTATTTCTTTTAAAGATGCTTCTATCATTCTAGCTACAAAAGGAATTGCTGCAACAGTAAGAGGAACAATTGCTGCTTTAGAACCTAATGTAGTACCTACAATAAACTTTGATAAAGGAAATACTGCAATCATTAATATAACAAAGGGTATACTTCTACCAATATTTACAATTACACCTAATATTTTATTTAAAAATTTATTTTCTAATATACCATCTTTTTCTGTTACATATAATATAACACCAATAACTATACCTAATATTATAGAAAATAAACTTGAGAAAAATACCATATATAGTGTTTCATTAAAAGCAGGTAAAACTATTTTTTTTAGTTGTTCAAAATTATTCATAATTTACCTCCTCTACTAAAACATTATTTTCTTTTAAGTAGTTTATAGCATTTTTTATATTTTCATCTTCACCAGTTATTTTTATAACTAATGTACCTATTAAAGTATCATCCATATGTTGAATATTTCCAAGTAATATAGAAGCCTCAACATTATATTTTGTTATCATTTTAGATATGTAAGGAGCTGTAGAAGTTTCACCTATAAATATACCTTTTATAACTATGCCATTACCATCTAAAGCTTTTTGATATACATCATTTTCTAATTTTACATCAACAGAATCAAAAAAACTTCTAGCAATTTTAGTTTTAGGTTTTATAAATACATCTGATACTAAACCACATTCTGCTATTTTACCTTCTTCCAATATAGCAACTCTATTACAAATATGTTTTATAACATCCATTTCGTGAGTTATTATAATAATAGTTATTCCTAACTTTTTATTAATATCTTTTAAAAGTGATAATATAGATTTTGTTGTTTCTGGGTCTAGTGCACTTGTAGCCTCGTCACAAACTATAATACTAGGATTATTAGCTATTGCTCTAGCAATACCTACTCTTTGCTTTTGTCCACCAGATAACATAGAGGGATACATATCTTTTTTATCTAAAAGCCCTACAAGCTCTAAAAGTTCTTTAACTCTTTTATCTATATAATCTTTTGGCTTATTGTCTATACGCATAGGGAAAGCTACATTTTCATAAATAGTAGAATTCATTAAAAGATTAAAATGCTGAAAAACCATACCTATTTTTTTTCTAGCTTCTCTAAGCTCTTTTTTAGATAATTTTATTATTTCTTGACTATCTATTTTAATGCTACCACTTGTAGGTGTTTCTAATAAGTTAATACATCTAACAAGTGAACTTTTACCAGCACCACTAAGACCTATAATACCAAATATTTCTCCTTTTTGTATATGCAAGTCTATACCTTTTAGTGCATTTACTGCATTTTCTCCTTCTCCATATGTTTTAATAAGATTTTCTATTAAAACCATATATTCACCTCACTAGTTATTAAATAAAATCTATAAATATTAGTTTTATTTAATTAAATATAGTTAAAAATTAATATTTATTATATCACTATATATTATTTTGTCAAGTTCAACAAGAAACTATATATATTTTTTAACAAATTTACTAATATAATATTTTTATACATTATGTTACAATATTATGTTATTTAAAATTAATATAATATTTTAGGGGTGATAAAATGAAAAATTTAACTAAAAATCAAATAAAATTTTTCGAATATTTAGCCGATATTCAAGAATTATTTGTTATAATTGAATTAGAATCTTACAAAAAAGGTAATAGCATTAAAGGTCATTTATATAGTATTACTTATGATATAATTTATAGTATTTGTGAAATGTTTGATGGTTATGGTAATTCAAAGTTAAAATTAGATTTAATTGATAAAGATGCTAATGAACCTTTAAGAAAAGGTATTGAACTTCACGACACTTGTTATGATTTTTTAAAACAAGGTGAAAAATGTTATAAAATTTTCCCCCAAATTTTAACTAAAAATCAAACAAAATTTTTTGAACATTTAAGTTATATTCAAGAAAGTTGTATGTTAAATATATTAAACTCTTATAAAGAAAATGATAATATTGAAGGTTTACTATATAATATAACTTATGATATAATTTATTATATATGTAAAATGTTTGATGGTTATAATTCCAATATTTTATATTTAGAAATAATTGATAAGGAAACTAGTAAACCTTTTAAAAATAGTATTGAATTTTATAATATTTGTTCTTATTTTTTAAAAAAATCTAATTAAGGAGGATACAATGGTACTATATTTTACAAGTACTGGAAATAGTAAGTTTATTGCAAATAAAATTGCAAAAGATTTAAATAAAGATTTAATTTCATTAAATGATATTTTTAAAAATAATAAAAATTGGGAATTTCATTCTACATCACCTTTTATATTAGTAAGCCCTATTTATGCTTGGAGGTTACCAAAAAAACTAGAAAATTTTTTAAAAACTGCAAAATTTAATGGTAATAATGAAATTTATATTTTAGTTACTATGGGTAAAGATTGTGGGTTAACACAAAAATATTGTAAAAAAATAATTGAAAATAGAAATATGATTTTAAAAGGGTTTGAAGCTATTAATATGCCAGATAACTATTTTATAGGTTCTACTATGAATTCAAAAGAAAAATCTATTGAAGAAATAAAACAAGTTATACCTAAGATAGATAATATTAAGAATTTAATTTCTGAAAATAAATCATTTTTTCAAAATAAATATAATAAAAATGATTGGTTTCTTTCAAGTATTGGAAATTGGGGATTTAATACATTTATGGCAAATAGTAAATCTTTTAAAGTGTCTAATAAATGTACTAAATGCAAAAAATGTATAAATAATTGTCCTGTAAATAATATTACATTAGAAAATGAAAAAATTAAATTTAATAATAATTGTATTTTTTGTTTAGGATGCTTACATAAATGCCCTGTACAAGCTATTGATTATAAAGGAAATATAGAAAAAAATGGACAATACATTTTTCCAAAAGAGTTAGAAATATAACTATAAAAGGACTTAAAAAATAAGTCCTTTTATAGTTTAAAAAATTATTCAAAAAGTGCTTTAGAAAATTCTTTTGCGTCAAATGGTCTTAAATCTTCTATACCTTCACCCACACCTATAAAACGTACAGGTATTTTTAATTCATTTTTTATTGCTATAACAACACCACCTTTAGCAGTGCCATCTAATTTTGTAAGAACAATACCTGTTATTTCTGATACCTCACTAAAAAGTTTTGCTTGTTGTAATGCATTTTGACCTGTTGTAGCATCTAATACAAGCAATGTTTCTATTTGTGCATCTGGATTTTCTCTATTTACAATTCTAGCTATTTTTTTTAGTTCTTCCATAAGATTTTTCTTATTATGTAGCCTACCTGCTGTATCACATATTAAAAGATCGGCTCCTCTTGCTTTTCCTGCTTGTATAGCATCAAATACTACTGCTGCTGGGTCTGAACCTTCTTGATGTTTTATAACATCTATACCACTTCTATCACCCCATACTTGTAATTGGTCTATAGCTGCTGCTCTAAATGTATCACCTGCGGCTAATATAACTTTTTTACCTTGACTTTTATAGTTATTAGCAAGTTTACCTATTGTTGTTGTTTTACCTACACCATTTACACCAATAATAAGTATTACACTAGGAAATTTTAAATTGAATTCTTCTGTTTCTTCTTCTAAAATTTCAGAAATAACACGCACTATTACATTTTTAATATCTGCTACTTCTTTTATTTTTTCAACTTTTACTATTGCTCTAACTTTTTCCATTATATAAATAGAAGTTTCTACACCTATATCTGACATAATAAGTGATTCTTCTAATTCTTCAAAAAGTTCTTCATCTATTTTAGTAAAACTGCTTAAAACCTGCTCAACTCTATTTAATATACTATCCCTTGTTTTAGATAGACCCATTTTTATTTTAGCAAAAAATCCTTTTTTCTTAGGCTCTTCCTTTTCCTTCATTTCTTCTTCTGTTTCTTCTAGTATATCCGTAGTATCTTCTTTTTTTTTAATTATATTTTCTTTTACTTCTTCTACTTTATCAATTATATTTTCTTTTGCTTCTTCTATTTTATCACTTATATTTTCCTTTACTTCTTCTACTTTATCACTTATATTTTCTTTTACTTCTTCTACTTTATCACTTATATTTTCTTTTACTTCTTCTATTTTATCAATTATATTTTCTTTTGCTTCTTCTACTTTATCACTTATATTTTCTTTTACTTCTTCTACTTTATCACTTACATTTTCTTTTACTTCTTCTACTTTATTGCTTATATTTTCCTTTACTTCTTCTACTTTATCACTTACATTTTCTTTTACTTCTTCTATTTTATCACTTACATTTTCTTTTACTTCTTCTACTTTATTGCTTATATTTTCCTTTACTTCTTCTACTTTATTGCTTATATTTTCTTTTACTTCTTCTACTTTATCACTTACATTTTCTTTTACTTCTTCTACTTTATCGCTTATATTTTCTTTTACTTCTTCTGTTTTATTATCATTTATATCTTCTATTTCATTATTTTCATTTTCTACTTCCTCAATAGATTGTTCTAACTCATTATTTATTTCTTCTTGTAAATTTTCTTCTTTTTTTCCTCTTTTAAACCATTTAAAAAATGCCATTTTTTTATTCTCCTTTATATTTTATCATATTCTTTTGCATCTTCTAACTGTACAGATATAACTTTAGAAACACCTTGTTCTTCCATAGTTACACCATATAATACATCAGAAATTTCCATAGTTCCAGTTTTATGTGTTATAAGTATAAATTGATTGTCATTAGCTATATTTTTTAAAAATTTTGTATATCTTAAAACATTTGCATCATCTAAAGCTGCTTCTATTTCATCTAACACACAAAAAGGTGATGGTTTCATTCTAAGAATAGCAAAAAGTAAAGACATAGCAGTAAGAGTTCTTTCTCCACCAGATAATAAGTTGAGATTTTGTAAATTTTTTCCTGGTGGTTGTGCTACAATATCTACACCAGAAGTTAAAATATTATTTTCATCTACTAATATTAGTTCTGCTTTTCCACCACCAAATATTTCTGAAAATACTTGACTGAAATTTTTATTTATCAAATAGAACTGTTGTTTAAACTGTTGTTCCATTTCTGTAACTAATGTAGCAATTATATTTTTTAAGTCATCATCTGCCTTTAATATATCTTCTCTTTGTTGAATATTAAAATCATAACGTTCTTTTACTATTTTATATTCTTCAATAGCTCCAACATTTACATTACCTAATTTTGATATTTTACTTTTAATATTATTTTCTTGTTTTTTAAGGTCTTCAAAAGATAAATTTATATTTTTATAATTACTACAAGCACTAGCATATGTTATTTCATATTCTTCCCACATATTATTACAAAGTATATCTATTTTTTCTTCAATATTTTCTTTTTTAGCCTCTGCTTTTACTTTGTTATTTTCAACTTGCAATATATTTTGATTAGTTTTATTTATATCTTTAATTATATTTTCTATACTAGTATTTATATTATTTTTTTCTAGTTGTAAATTATTTATACTAGATTTTAAATTATTATTTTTTAATTTTAATTCTTCAATATTTTTTTCTATAACCTTAATATTTTCTTTTAATATAATTTCTTTATCATTATTAGATTTTATTTTTATACTTAAATTATTGTTATTACTATTTAAGCTATCTATATTAATATTAAGTCTATATATATTTTCGTTACTATTTTTTATTTGATATTCTATTTCTTTTATATCTAATTTTAATTGATTTATATAATTAAAGCTATTATCTTTATTAATTTTTTCTTCTTCTATTTTACTTGAAAATTTTAAAATATAATCTTTTAAAGACTCTATTTCTTCATTTAAAGTATTAAGTTGTATTTCTAAATCATTATTATCAATATAACTTTCTTCTAATTGATTATTTATATTTATAATAGAATTTGTATTATTATCTATATTTGTTTCTAAATCTTTTATATATTGACTAATTTGGTTAATATCACCTTGCAACTTTATTTTTTCTAAATTAATATTATTAAGAATTTCTTTATTTTTATCAATATTCTTTTGTATATTTAAAACATTTTCTTCTTTTTCTTTTATAATATTTTTATTTTTATTAATACTTAATTCTAATGTATTTATATCTTCAATTATAGCTTTTAATTCCCTACCTCTAGAAAAAATACCTGCTGATTTTTTAGAAATACTACCACCAGTTAAAGAACCACCAGTATTTATAAGTTCTCCATCTAAAGTTACAACTTTATACATATATTTATATTTTTTAGATAAATATATAGCATTATCTATATTATCAATAATAATAGTTCTACCTAGTATATTAGACATTATTTCCTTATACTCTATATTAAATTTTATAAGGTCATCTGCTATACCTATTACACCTATTTCTTTTAAAATATTCTCTTTTTCTTTAATAGGTTTAGCTTTTATTGAAGAAATAGGTAAAAATGTTGCTCTACCTTGTTTTGTTTCTTTTAAATAATTTATAGATAATTTAGCATCTTCTTCTGTTTTAGTAACAATATTTTGAATAGCTCCACCTAAAGCTATTTCAATAGCTATTTCATATTCTTTAGGTACTGTTATAAGCTCACCTATAGCACTACATACACCAGAAAATTTAATATTATTTTCCTTTTCTCTTAATATTGCTTTTACAGAACCAAAATAACCTTCATAGTCTTTTTCAAGTTCTTCTAATATTTTATGTTTATTTTTAAGTTCAATATATTTTTTATTTTTTTCATTAGTTATTTGTTTTACATTTTCAAGTTCTAATTTTATTTTTTCAAAATTATTATTATATAAATTTATATTTTCATTAATATTATTCTCTTGTTTTTCTATATCAATAAGATTTTTTTCTAAAACCATTTTTCTAGTAGTTTTTTCATTAATCTTACTTTTATATAAATTTATATTTTGTTTTAATTCTTTTAATTTTTCTTCAAGACTTTGTTTAGAACTTTCATAAATAGTAAGTTTATTTGATATTTCTGAAGATAAATGTATTTTTTCGACTATTTCATTATTTATATTTTTAAATTCTTCTTCATCTTCGCTCATTTTGGCTGAAATATTTTCGAATTCAATATAAAGTTTATCAAGTTCGTCTTTTTTTAGGCTATATTCTAAATTTTTAGCTTCTAAACTTACTTTTATAAATTTTATTTCTTCATTTTTTTTAAGTATAAATTCATTATTTTTTTCTTGTTCTTCTTTTATGTGATTTATATCTTCTCTTAAAAATTGTATATTTTGGTTATTAAGATTAATATTATTTTGATTTTTTTCAATATTAATATTTATATCTACAACTTCATTATTTAAAATTTCTATTTCTTTTTCTTTTAATAAAATACTATCTTTTAATTGTTTTTCTTCTTTTATATAGTTTTCTTTCTGTAATTGTAAAGATTTTATTGTTTCATTTAAAGTTTCTATATTCTGTAAAATTTCTGTTATATTTTTTTCAGCTATTTTATATTCTTCTACAAATAAATTTATATGTATTTCTTTTAATTGTTGTGATAAACTTAAAAATTGTTTTGCTTTTTCTTGTTGCTCAAATAATGGATTTATTTGTTTTTCAAGTTCTGCTATTATATCATTAGTTCTTATAAGATTTTTTCTAACTTCTTCAAGTCTATTTTCTGCTTGTATCCTTCTATTTTTGAATTTTATAATACCTGCTGCTTCTTCAAAAAGTGCTCTTCTATCTTCAGATTTATTACTTAATATAGTATCTATCTTACCTTGTCCTATGAGAGAATAACCTTCTTTACCAATACCAGTATCCATAAAGAGTTCGTGAATATATTTAAGTCTGCAACTTGTACCATTTATATAATAATTACTTTCTCCTGAACGAAATACTTTTCTTGTTACAGCAATTTCATTATATTCTAAAGGTAATTTTTTATCTATATTATCAATATAAATAGTAACTTCTGCAAACCCTAAAGGTTTTCTATTTTTAGTGCCTACAAAAATAATATCTTCCATTTTGTCACCACGAAGAGTTCTAGCATTTTGTTCACCTAAAACCCACCTTATAGCATCTGATATATTGCTTTTACCACTACCATTAGGACCTACAACACTTGTTATACCTTTTTTAAAATCTAAACGTATTTTTTCTGGAAATGACTTAAAACCTTGTATTTCCAATCTTTTTAAAAACATAATATTCCTCTTCCTTTAAAATTTTATGCTTTATTTTCATCTTCTCTCTTTTCAAGTTTTAATATAGTTACAAAATCATCAACTTTTTCCTTTAAAGTAGTACTTAAATTGCGTTTAACTATAATTTTACTTAAAAACTTTCTTGCTTCATCATTATTTCCTATTTTGTAAGCTAAATAAGCTAAAGTATATACAAATTGATTTTCTTCCATACCCATTATAGGTAGATTTTCTTTTTTATATGCTTCCATATAACATTCATAAGCATATTTATTATATTTAAGTTCTTTTTCTTCATCATTTAATTCAGCATATAAAAATGCTAATTTTTCACAAATGTACCCTCTTTCTGACATTGTACTATCTTTAAGGTAACAAAAATATAAAGCTACTTTATATCTATCAATAACATCATTTGTATCATAAATAGTATGATATTTTCTAGGTTTATAGTTTGGATTAACTTTTTCTCTAATTTTTTTTGCTTGTTTTTGAGTAGTTTTGTTAAAAGTTTTGGATACCGCAGCATAACCACATTCATCACACATAACAACATAATAATAATCTGGCATAATAGGTTTAAATTTTCCTCTAAGTCCTAAATTCATTTCTACAAAAATAGTTTTACCTTTTTTAATTTCCTTATTTTTAAATTTTTTATCACATACTGGACAAGTATAGCTCTTATCATACAGTCTACTTTCTAAATCTTTATCTTCCATAATTAAAAACTCCTTTCTTAAATAAAAATACATATAAATTATAATTTTTTAATTTTGTGTTATTTTAATATTATATCACTATTATAATGATAAAATCAACAATTTACCTTTATTTTCTAGCTTATAAATTATTTTAGTATAAAACATTGTATTTATTACAAAATTAGTGTACTATTATTATAAAAATACTTATTATTATAGGAGGTTTTTTGGTATGTCTTATATAGTTTTAGACTTAGAATTTAATCAAGCTTTTGACTTTGAAAAAAATAAAACTATCCTTCTTATACCTTCTTGTAGATTTGAAATAATTCAAATAGGAGCAGTAAAATTAGATGAAAATTTTAATGTAATAGATAAAATAAATTTATATATAAAACCAAAACTTTATAAAAAAATGCACCCTTATGTAGAAAAAATAACAGGGCTTACTATGGAATTTTTAGAAGATAAACCCTATTTTACAGAAGCTTACAAATATTTTGAAAAATTTTTAGGTGATGAAGAACACATTTTTTGCATATGGGGAAGTAGTGATTTAAAAGCACTTTATAGAAATTTATCTTATTATGATATGTTAAAATCTGACTTAATATTAAAATATGTTGATGTGCAAAATTTAGCAACAAAGTATATTAAATATAGTAAAGGTGGTTGTATAGGGTTAAAAACAGCAATTGAACTTTTAGAATTACCTTTAAAAGAAGACTTTCATGATGCTTTAAATGATGCTTTATATACAGCTGAAATTTTCAAAAAGATTTTCCCAGAAAAATTAAATCTTAAGGTTTTTAATTCTAAAAATGTAAAGAAAAAGTAAGGAGGATATTTATGAATAAAGATTTTAAAGTTGTTTCAAAATTTAAACCAACAGGTGACCAACCTAATGCAATAGAAAATTTGTCTACTGGCTTTATAAATGGTAAAAAATTTCAAACTCTTTTAGGTGTTACTGGTTCAGGTAAAACTTTTACAATGGCAAATATAATTGAAAAATTAAATCGTCCTACACTTATTTTAGCACATAATAAAACACTAGCAGCTCAATTATATAATGAATTTAAAGAATTTTTCCCAGAAAATGCTGTTGAATATTTTGTTAGTTATTATGATTATTATCAACCTGAAGCTTATGTTCCTTCTTCAGACACTTTTATAGAAAAAGATTCTTCTATTAATGATGAAATTGATAAACTTAGACATTCAGCAACAGCAGCACTTTTTGAAAGGTCTGATGTAATAATAGTTGCTAGTGTTTCTTGTATTTATGGTTTAGGGGACCCTATTGACTATAATGAAATGGTAGTTTCTCTTAGGACTGGTATAGAAAAAGATAGGGATAGCATTTTAAAAAAATTAATAGAAATACAATATAATAGAAATGATATGAATTTTATAAGAGGTACTTTTCGTGTTAGAGGTGATATTTTAGAAATATTCCCTGCTGGTGCTTCAAATATAGCTTATAGAGTGGAATTTTTTGGTGATGAAATAGACAGAATAGCTGAAATAGATTCTTTAACTGGTGAAGTTTTAGGATTTAGAAATCATATAACAGTTTTTCCAGCTTCACATTATGTAACAAGTAGAGAAAAACTTATGGAAGCAGTTAAACGTATAAAAAATGAACTTGAAGAACAACTTAAAAAATTTAGGGATGAAGATAAACTACTTGAAGCTCAAAGACTAGAACAAAGAACAAACTATGATATAGAAATGATGCTTGAAATGGGCTTTTGTTCTGGTATAGAAAACTATTCAAGACATTTATCTGGCAGAGAAGCAGGTTCTACTCCTCATACACTTATTGACTATTTTCCTAATGATTTTCTTATGATAGTAGATGAATCACATGTTACAATACCACAAGTTAGAGGTATGTATGAAGGAGATAAGTCAAGAAAAACTACTCTTGTAGAGTATGGCTTCAGACTTCCTTCTGCACTTGATAATAGACCACTTAAATTTGAAGAATTTGAACAAAAAATAAATCAAATGTTATTTGTTTCTGCAACACCAAATAAATATGAAAAAGAACATAGTGAAAATACTGTTGAACAAATAATTAGACCAACTGGACTTTTAGACCCTGAAATTTATGTTCGCCCTGTTAAAAATCAAATAGACAATCTTATAGGTGAAATAAATAATGTTGTAGAAAAAAATGAAAAAGTTTTAGTTACTACTTTAACTAAAAAAATGGCTGAAGATTTAACCATATATTTAAAAGAAGTTGGTATAAGGGTAAGATATTTACATTCTGATATAGATACTTTAGAACGTTTAGAAATAATTAGAGATTTAAGACTTGATGTTTTTGATGTATTAATAGGTATAAATCTTTTAAGAGAAGGACTTGATATACCAGAAGTTTCATTAGTTGCTATTATAGATGCTGACAAAGAAGGCTTTTTACGTTCTGAAACTTCACTTATACAAACAATAGGACGAGCTGCAAGAAATGTAAATGGTAAAGTTATAATGTATGCCGATAAAATTACAGATTCTATGGAAAGAGCTATTTCAGAAACAAATAGAAGAAGAAATATACAAGAAGAATATAATTCATTACACAATATTACACCTAAAAGTATAACAAAAAAAGTACACGAAGTAATAAAAGCTACTGAAAGTGTTAATACAAGTAAAAAATCTAAAAAACTTGATAAAGACCCAGAATCTATGAATGAAAAAGAACTTTTAGAACTTATAGCTAAAAAAGAAAAAGAAATGAAAAAATATGCTACTGATTTAATGTTTGAACAAGCCTCTATTTTAAGAGATGAAATTATAGAATTAAAAAAGCTATCCCTAAGATAGCTTTTTATGAAATTTAATATATTAATAATTAACTATTTTAGTTTTTTAATTATTAATGTTATTTTTTATTCTGGATTTTTTCATAATATTTTTGATTATACCTCATATACAAATAAAGTTTTAATTTCACATATTATTATTTTAAGTATTATTAATTTAAAATTCAAAAGTATTTTAGAAGTTAAAATTATTAAATATTTTTTTAAAACTTTAAACATATTAGTTATTTTATTTACTACTTTGATTTTTATTACAACTATAATTGCATTTCTTTTATAGACAATTAAATTTTTATTTTATAATAATTAATATATAAAAAGAAATTTTAAGGAGGTTTTTTAATGGAAGAAAATAAATCTTCAATAAATATTATATATCTCTTAATTATAATATTAACTATATTTAATATTACTAATTCTGAAACATTAATTGTACTAATAGGTGATATTAGTTTATGGCTTGATAATGGATAAGGTGCTGGATTTCCCCTTTTGTACCTACACTATTAATGAGTGGATATGAAATTCCTATTAAAATATTTTTATTAATATGTGCCTTTCTATTAAAAAATAAACTAAAAAATACCTTTCAAAATAATTTAAAAATTAAATTATTTAAATGTATTTGTATTATTAATATACTGTATTGTATAATACACTTTATTATATTTTTTATATCCATTATATTAGTAATTTTGGTTTTTTCAGTTATGATTAATAATTAATAATATATATTAAAAAAATTATTTAAAAGGAGAATTATTAAATTATGAAAAAAATTATTTTTATTATATTTTTTATATTACTGTTAGTAATATTTATTTTGATTTCAAAAAATAATATTAAAACAACAGATTTAAATAATATATCTATAAACTCAATTAAAATAGGTAATTTAATAAGTGAAGTAGATTTAAATCAATACACTTCAACTAAAAAATATTTACCAGAAAATAATACTATTCACTATGAAGAATTAAGTATAACTTATAATGATAATAATAAGATTATAAAAATTAGAACAAATTTTATTAGTGATTTACTAGACAAAATAAATATAAAAATAAATGAAAAAGATAATATATCTTATATTAAACAAGCTATAGATACTTTAGGAGAAAATTACATATGTAAATGGTATGATAGAGAACAAAAATTAAAACAAATTATTTATAAAGATAAAATAAATAATTTAAAAGTACAATTTATATTTAGTGATTTAGAGCCAGAAGATAAAATATTAACAGTTATTATATCATCTACTAATAATTAATTTTATTTTTTAATATTTATTTTTATTTCCATTCTTCTATTACTAATTTTATATAATGTATGATATCAAATCCTAATGAATATTTAATAATAAAATAATAAATTGTTCCATATACTAAAATTACTATTAACCAGAAAATTCCAACTGCAAATAAAGATGAACATAAATCTTTAAAGTTAAAATTTTCTTTACTTATTATATTTTTATCTTTTTTATTATCTTTATCACAAATAGTAAAAAGTTTAAATCCTATAACACTTAATAATAAATTAAATATTAACCATAAATATGCTGTTATTGGTTTACCATTTTGTGTTAATTGTGTATACATATTAAAAAAATAATATTCAGATATTCTTCCTATTAAAAACAAAAACATTCCTATAATATGTTCTAATTTTATTTTGTATTTTACAAACATATATTTTATTATATTATATAAAATAATTAAACCATTTCCAATCATAATTAGCCACCAAGGTGTTGACCTTGTTCCTTTACCTCCAGCTATTGCATCTCCATAAGGAGTTATAATCATAATAAAAATATTAATTATAACTAATAAAAAAAATGTTATTTTCATTTTATTTTCTCCTTTAAATTATTAATATAAATACATTATATCATAATTTTTTATATTATATAATTATTTTAATAGTAAAATCTACAATTTATTACATTTTTCCCTAAAACTTCTGTCAAAATACTATAAAATTTCTGTTTTGTTTAATTATTATATTTGTTATAATATATATGTTAATAGAAAATTTATATTAATATATAATAGTAAGCCAGAAAGGAGATAACAATGCATAAAGAAAATATAACAATAAAAGGTGCTAGGGAAAATAACCTAAAAAATATAGATTTAACTATACCACGTGATAAACTAATAGTATTTACTGGGCTTAGTGGTTCTGGTAAATCCAGTCTTGCTTTTGACACAATATATGCTGAAGGACAAAGAAGATATGTAGAAAGTCTGTCATCTTATGCAAGACAATTTTTAGGACAAATGGAAAAGCCAGATGTAGACTATATAGAGGGCTTATCTCCTGCCATATCAATAGACCAAAAAACAACTAATAATAATCCCCGTTCAACAGTAGGTACAGTTACAGAAATATATGATTATCTTAGACTTTTATATGCAAGAATTGGTATACCTCATTGCCCAAAATGTGGCAAAGAAATAAAAAAGCAAACTATTGACCAAATAGTAGACCAAATATGTGAATTAGAAGAAAAAACTAAAATTCAAATTTTAGCCCCAATTGTAAGAGACAGAAAAGGTGAACATATAAAAGTATTAGAAAATGCTAAAAAAAGTGGATATATAAGAGTAAGAGTAGATGGAAATATATATGACCTTTCAGAAAAAATAACTTTAGAAAAAAATAAAAAACACAATATAGAAATTGTTGTTGATAGACTTGTTATTAGAGAAGACATAAAAAAACGTCTCACAGATTCAATAGAAACTGCTATGCATCTTTCAGATGGAATAATAATTGTAGATGCTAATGGAGTTGATTTAAAATTTAGTCAAAATTTTGCTTGTGAAGATTGTCATATAAATATTGAGGAAATTGAACCACGCTCATTTTCATTCAATAATCCTCACGGTGCTTGCGAAGAATGTACTGGTCTTGGTGTTAAATTAATTTTCGACCCTGACATTATTGTTCCAAATACAGAATTATCTTTAGCACAAGGTGCTATTAATGCATCTGGTTGGAATTCTATAAATAATAATAATTCTATGTCAAATAGTATATTTTATACTTTAGCTGAAAAATATAACTTTTCTTTAGATACTCCTTATAAAGACTTACCTGAAAAAGTTAAAGATATTTTAATGTATGGTACAAAAGGTGAAAAAATAGATATAGAATGGGAAGGACAAAACGGTTATAGGTCTTATTCTTATTCTTTTGAAGGTATAGTAAATAATTTAGAAAGAAGATATAAAGAAGCTTCTGATGTTATGAAACAAGAGCTTGAACAATATATGGTAAATGTAACTTGTAAAAGTTGTAAAGGTGAAAGATTAAAACCTGAAATTTTGGCAGTTACAGTTAATAATAAAAATATATCTGAAATAACTAATTTATCTATAAAAGATGCTAAAATCTTTTTTGACAATCTTACTTTGAATGATAGAGAAAAATTTATAGGTGAACAAATATTAAAAGAAATTAATGCAAGAATAGGCTTTTTAGTAGATGTAGGTTTAGACTATCTTTCATTATCAAGAACAGCTGGTACATTATCTGGTGGAGAATCACAACGTATAAGACTTGCAACTCAAATAGGTTCAGGGCTTGTAGGTTGTATATATATATTAGATGAACCTAGTATAGGATTACACCAAAGAGATAATGACAAACTTTTAAATACACTAAATCATTTAAGGGATATAGGAAACACACTTATTGTTGTAGAACACGATGAAGATACTATGAAACAAGCTGATTTTATAGTAGATATAGGACCAAAAGCTGGTGAACATGGTGGACAAGTAGTTTTTGCTGGTACGTATGATGAAATTTTAAAATGTGAAAATTCTTTAACTGGTGCTTATCTTAGTGGTAAGCTTAATATACCTATACCAACAGAACGTTTAAAACCTACTAAAAATAAAATATGTATAAAAGGTGCTTTTGAAAATAATTTAAAAAAGGTAAATGTTGATATACCTTTAGGACTTTTTGTATGTGTTACAGGCGTTTCTGGTTCTGGTAAAAGTTCATTAGTAAATCAAGTTTTATATAAAACATTAGCTAAAGAGCTAAATAAAGCAAAATGTAAAACAGGTAAAGCAAAATCTATTACAGGACTTGAAAATTTAGATAAAGTTATAGATATAGACCAATCACCTATAGGAAGAACTCCACGCTCAAACCCAGCTACTTATACTGGTGTTTTTGACCTTATTAGAGACTTATTTGCAAATACTCCAGAAGCAAAAGTACGAGGTTTTCAAAAAGGACGTTTTAGCTTTAATATAAAAGGTGGAAGATGTGAGGCTTGTTCTGGTGATGGTATTATAAAAATAGAAATGCACTTTTTACCTGATGTTTATGTACCTTGTGAAGTTTGTGGTGGCAAAAGATATAATAGAGAAACTTTAGAAGTAACTTATAAGGGTAAAAGTATTTCTGATATTTTAAATATGACTGTTGAAGAAGCATTAGTATTTTTTGAAAATATACCTAAAATAAAAGAAAAATTACAAGCTATTTCAGATGTAGGGCTATCTTATATTAAACTTGGGCAATCTTCAACTACTCTTTCAGGTGGGGAAGCACAAAGAGTTAAACTTGCTACAGAACTTAGTAAGCGTGCAACAGGGAAAACTATTTATGTTTTAGACGAACCTACAACTGGTCTTCATACTTATGATGTACACAGACTTATAAATATAATTAAACGACTTGTAGAAAATGGTAACTCTGTTGTTGTTATAGAACACAATTTAGATGTTATAAAAACTGCTGATTATATTATTGACCTAGGTCCAGAAGGTGGTGATGGTGGTGGAACAATTGTTGCTACTGGAACACCAGAAGAAATTGCTATGTGTGAAAACTCTTATACAGGTAAATATTTAAAACAAATCTTATTTAAAAATAACTAGGAGATAAAAATGAAAGATTTATTAGACAACTTTATAAAAGCTAAAAATATACTTAACGAAAAATTTAATTGTACAGAAGATTTTTTTATAAAACCTTTAATAAATAGAAAATGGACTATAAGAGATAGTAATGGATTACTTCTTCTAACTTATTTAGATGATAACGACAAAGCTAAAGAATGTATTATAGCTAAGAAAAATAATCAACCTATGATTTATAAAAAAGATAATTATACAATGGTTATTGGTATAGAATGTGTTAAACTTGCTTTTATTTTAGATAATAATTATAACTTATAATATTATTCATAAATTTTAAGTATTAGTATTTAAATAAAAAAGCTATCTTAAAAATTTAAAGATAGCTTTTTTATTTAAAAATTTTATTTTTTATAATATGCTTCTAATCTATATATAGGCATACCTTTTCCAGAAAATTTTTCTTCATATTCTGTTTTGACATTACCTTCAAAATTTGAATTGTGTAAATCTAATGATATATTATGTAAACGCCAACCTTTATCTGCAAACTCATTTAAAGAAAATTCAAATAAAAGTGTGTTATCTGTTTTGAAAAATACTTCTCCACCATTTGAAAATAATGTTTCATATAAATTTAAGAAATTTTTATGAGTAAGTCTTCTTTTAGCCCATTTTTTCTTATTTGGCCAAGGGTCACAAAAGTTTATATATATTCTTTCAATTTCTTCTGGCTCAAAATAATTTAATAATTCTTTAACATCTGCTACAAAAAATACAATATTTTTACCAACACCTTTTTCTCTACCTTTTTTTAAAGCACTAACTATAACATTTGTTTGTCTTTCTATTGCTATATAGTTTATATTTGGATTTAAAAGACTCATAGTTGTTAAAAACTGTCCTTTTCCTGTGCCCATTTCTATATGTATAGGATTATCATTACCAAAAATTTCTTTCCATTTTCCTTTATTTTCTTCTGGGTTATGAATAAATCTATCATTTGTATTTAATTCATTATCACCCCAAGGTTTTTTTCTTAAACGCATATTTTTACTCCTTAATATTTAATTATTAATTAATTCTTAATAGATTATATCATATTTTTTAAAATTTTCAATATATAAATAAGGTTGAGAAAATTCTCAACCTTATTTTAAACTATAAATCTAATATTCTATATCCATATTCACCATTTTCTATACTTTGAGTAGATATATTATTATCAATAGGTAAAAATTCTTTAAAATCTTTTAAATTAAAATCTTTTTCATATCTACAAGGAATAGCTAAAATATAAGTTTCTTTATCATCACTATTATTTATACCTAACATAAGATGTTTATATTTTTTATATGATGTAAATATAAATGGATTATTTGAATATTTCCAACTATTTGCTGATATATTTATTAAATCATATGGTGATATTCTATACCAAGTTATATTTTCTTGATTATTCACAAATGGACTCATTGTAATATTTTTACATTTTATATAATCTATATTATTAATATTATTATTTTTATTATCCATATTTTGAATATTCATCATGTTCTTTTTAAGATTATCTAACATATCTTTAAAATGTTGATGATTTGTATTGGCTTCACTATTATTTACTTCTTTTTTTGTATATTTATTTTTTTCTCTTATACCTTTTTCCTTTTCTAAAAGTCCTTTTTCTTTTTCTATAAGTCCCTTTTCTCTATCTATTAACCCTTGTTCACGCTCTAAAATTCCCTTTTCTTTTTCTATAAGTCCTTTTTCTCTATCAGAAGTAGGATTTTTTCTTATAAGCTCTTTTTCTCTATTAATAAGTTCTTGTTCAATTTTTATTAGTTCTAATTCTCTCTTTATAAGCTCCATTTCTTTTTCTCTAAGTTCTTTGTCAT
Organism: uncultured Clostridia bacterium; assembly: GCA_944376805.1. Taxonomy (GTDB): domain Bacteria; phylum Bacillota; class Clostridia; order Lachnospirales; family CAG-274; genus Tyzzerella. Next base: position 62,638 of record CALWDX010000070.1, on the reverse strand, counting down.
CTGTTGGTAAAAATCCTTCTTTTAATGCTCTTTCTTTTTCTAAAAGACCTTTTTCTTTTTCTGCTAACCCTTTTTCTTTTTCTGCTAATCCATCTAATCTTTCTTTAAGGCTATTTTCAAATTCATCTAATGGAACTTTTATATTATTTTCTTCTCTTTCAGTTATACCTTTTTCTCTATCTATAAGTCCTTGTTCTCTATCTATAAGACCCTGTTCTTTATCAATAAGACCTTGTTCAAAATCTGATGTATTATTATTTTGATTATTATTTTCTTCATTATCATTTGTATCATCTTCTTCTGGTTTTTCTATACAACTACAATCATCTTTAGGTATATTAATTATAGCATTTGCTTTATAACTATCTTGCCAATCTATTTCATTTCCAATATAACCAACTAAAGCTGAAGAAATATTATTATTGTCTTTTACCATAACTGAAATAACATTAAAATCTTCTATCTTATTACTATTCATATTATCAGGGTCAAATAATACTGAAAACTCTCCTTTTCCATAAGTATCTACATTAAATTTCCCTAAAGATATATTTTTTATATTTCCTTTTTCAAAACCTATAAGTTCAAGATTATATTCTTCTTTAGGGCTTATTCCTTGAGCATAAATATTGATTTTACCTTTTCCATCTTTTATTTCTATAACACATCTACCTAAAGAAGGTCTAAAGTCTAAATTATGTTTTGTGCTATCTTGTTTTAATGGAATAAAATTTCTGCTATATCTTCTTGAATAAATCATAAAATCCCCCTATAATTAATATCTATTATTATAATATATATTTTAATAAAATTATTTTATGATAAATTTTATAGATTTTGTAAAAAATATATATATTTTAAATGTAAAAAATACTATCATTTTATTTATAATTGTGTTAAAATATATAAAGATATTATATTTACTTATATATAGAATTAGTTTTGAGAGTATTATTCAAAACATTGTTAAAAGGAGGCAACTATGAAAACAATCGGTATAATAGGCGCTATGGAAGAAGAAATAGAAAACATTAAGCCCTATATAGACATTATTTCTACAAAAAATATTGTAGGTTTAGATTTTTATATGGGCAAAATGGGTGGTAACAATGTAGTTTTAGTACGTTCTGGTATAGGTAAAGTAAATGCCACTGTTTGTAGCCAAGTTTTAATTGATTTATATGCTGTTGATTATATAATAAATGTAGGTGTTGCTGGTGCTATAAACAAAGATTTAAAAATTGGTGATGTAGTAATAGCTACAGATACTATGCATCATGATATGGATACAACATTTTTTGGTGATGAACTTGGTATTATACCTAGAATGGAAGAAAGTAATTTTAAAGCAGATGAAGAACTTAATGAAATAGCATTAAAAGCATCTAACGAAGTTGCTGAAAATAATAAAGTTGTTACTGGTAGAATTGTAAGTGGCGACCAATTTTTATGTGATGCTGAAAAGAAAAATAAAATATGGTCACATTTTAAAGCATTTTGTGTAGATATGGAAAGTGCTGCTATCGGACAAACTTGTTATCTTAATAAAATTCCTTTTGCTATAATTCGTTCTATATCTGATAATTCTGATGAAGAAAATGAATATGAAAACTTTTTTAAAGATAGTGCAATAAAAGCAAGTAACATATTAAAAAATATGATAGGAATAATAAATTAAGATATAAAAAATACCACTTATAAAAAAGTGGTATTTTTTATATTATTTTATAATATAATCTTCTTTTTTAACTGGCATAGCATCTAATTCTTTTTTCTTTTCTTCATACCCTGGTCTTCCAAAATATGCATAAGTTGCATTTTTACCTTCTTCAACACCTGGTTGGTCAAAAGCATTAATATTTAAAAGTTCACCTGTAAATGCTGTTGCTACCTCAAAGAAATATAATAACTGACCTAATGTATTTTCATTTACTTCTGGTAAAGTAATAGTCATATTAGGTTTACCTGCTTTTAATAAAGCATATTCTGTTGCTATTTGTTCTGTTTTAATAAGGTCATCTTGAGTAACACCACCTAAAAATGCAAGACTTGGCATATCTTCATAAATTTTAGGTATAGTAATAGATTTTTTAAATTTATCTACACCTATGAATGTAATAATTTTATCAAAAGGACCTTCTGCATAAAGTTGTACTTGTGAATGTTGGTCTGTTGCACCTAAAGCTTTTACTGGTGTAGAACCTACATAAACCTCTTTACCATCATTATCATATTTTTTACCAAGACTTTCTGCCCAAAGTTGTGCATACCAATCTGAAATAAATTTTAAAGAATCTGCATAAGGCATCATAACAGAAATATTTTGACCATTTTTCATAGTTAAATAGTTAAGAACTGCATACATATATGCTGGATTTTTGTAAATATCTTCATTTTTACACATTTCATCCATTACAGCAGCACCTTTTAACATTTCTTTAATATCTATGCCACAAAAAGCTGCTGGTAAAAGTCCTACTGGTGTAAGTTCGCTAAATCTACCACCAACACCAGCTGGTATAATAAATGTTTTATAGTTTTCTTCTTTAGCTATTTTTACAAGGTTACCATTTTCTTTATCTGTTGTACAAACAATATGTTCACTTGCTTTTTTACCTAATTTTTCTTCAAGCATTTGTTTAATTATCATAAATTGACTCATAGTTTCTGAAGTAGAACCAGATTTTGATATTACATTAAACATAGTTTTAGTAATATCAATAGTTTCAAAAAGGTACACTAATTTTTCAGGGTCTACATTATCAGCAACATAAAATCTAGGATAACCACCTCTTTTTTCTCTTGAAATTTCATTATAATATGGGTGATTAATAGCTTGTTGTACAGAAATAGGCCCAAGTGCTGAACCACCTATACCAAGAACAACAAAAGCATCAAATTTGTCTTTTACTTCTTGTACATAAGATATAATTTCATCACAAACTTCTTCTTGATTGTATGGTAAATCTCTCCAGTCCATTTTACCATTAGCTCTTTTATCTATCATAGCTTGTTTTGCTTTATCTAAATTTAAAGCATCTATATCTGCTTTATTAACACCTGTTTTACCAACAAAATCTTGCATCATATTGTTATAATCTAAACGTATTTTCATAATATAAGCTCCTTTTCTATATTTTAAATTTGATATTATTATACCACTATTTTTAAGATTTTCAAATATTTTTTATTGATTTTAACTAATTTTATTCATTTTTAGTAAATTTTATTATATTTATTTTTTAATAAATTATTTTTATTTAAATTTTTACAAATTTTATTTGTAATAAAATTTGTAAACGATTACTTTTTATATAAAATTGATTTTAATTATATTTAATGATATAATATATAAATCTATCTTTAAGGAGGGAATTTTTAATGATATTAGAAACAGATGAAGTAATATTGAGAAACTTTAAAAATAGTGATTTAGATGACCTTTTTGAATATGCTAAAGTTGAAGCAATAGGTTTAAATGCTGGCTGGATACCTCATACTTCAAAAGAAGACTCTAGTATTGTTTTAAATATGTTTATAAATGATAAAAATACATTTGCTATTGTATATAAAGAAAATAATAAAGTTATAGGTTCTATAAGTTTAACAAAAGATATTTTTAGACCTAATATAAACTCTAAATGTTTAGGATATGTTTTATCAAAAGATTATTGGGGTAAAGGTATAATGACTGAAGTTGTTAAAAAAATTTTAGAGTATGGTTTTTATACTTTAAATTTAGATATTATATCTGTTTCTCATTTTAAAGATAATATAGCATCTAAAAGAGTTATTGAAAAAAATAATTTTACTTATGAGGGTATTTTAAGAAATAGCTTTTTAGGATATAATGGAATGGTAAAGGATAAATATATTTATTCATTAAAAAAAATAGAATATAATGATTTGAGAGGATATTATGCGTAAAGTAGTGTTATATATAGCTATGAGTCTTGATGGTTATATTGCTGATATTGATGGAAAAGTACATTGGTTATGTGGTGAAGATATTAATAATAATTATATGGATAGTTATTTAAAATTTATTAATACTGTTGATACTGTTGTTATGGGTAGAACTACTTATAATCAAATAGTTAATGAATTATCACCAAATAATTGGGTATACAATAATTTAACAAGTTATGTTATTACAAATACTCCTTTTAAAGCTAATAGTAAAATTATATCTACTAATGAAAATGTATGTAATTTAATACAAAAACTTAAAAAATATTCAGGTAAAAATATATGGATATGTGGTGGGGCAAATATAATAAATCAACTTATTGATAAAAATTTAATAGATATTTATCATATATCAATAATACCAACTATTTTAGGTAATGGTATAAAACTTTTTGATAAATTTAGTATAGAAAGGAAATTAAAATTAATAAGTAATAACTCTTATAATGGTATTGTAGATTTAGTTTATGAACATAGATAAATTAACTAATACATTATTTTATAGTTAAAACTTTGTCTAATAAATTAAAATAATTTTATTTTTTATAATTTTTAAGTATATAATATTAAATTTTATTAAATAAATCATCATATTAATTTTATAATATTTATACTTGACAAATAAAATAAAATATGATATTTTATAACTAGTGCCGTAGACAGTAGGTGTTTTTAACATAATGCTTTTGCAACCTACCGAGGATTAGAATCGTAGATTTTACCCTTGCTTGTCTTATGTCTTGCAGGGCTTTTTATATTTGATTTTATATACGGCTACTTAGGCTTTTGCCTTAAAAATATTATAGGAGGTAAAAAAATGGCTAAAGTAGAACAAAAACAAGTCATAGTTAATGAAATTAAAGAAAAACTTTCTAAAGCTACTTCTGCTGTATTAGTTGATGCTCGTGGTCTTACTGTTGAACAAGATACTAAACTTAGAAAAACTTTAAGAGAAGCTGGTGTTGACTATAAAGTTTACAAAAATACTATGATGAGATTTGCTATTGAAGGTACAGAGTTTGAAAGTTTAGGAGCTCATTTAGAAGGTCCTAGCACATTAGCTCTTTGCTATGAAGACCCTACAGTTGCTGCTGGCATCTTAAATAAATTTAGACAAGAAGCTAAAGCTTTAGAGTTTAAAGGTGGGGTTATCGAAGGTACTTACTATGATACTAAAGGTATGGAAATCATTGCAGATATTCCATCAAGAGAAGTTCTTCTTTCAAGACTTCTTGGAAGTATTCAAGGACCTGTTGGTGCATTTGCTCGTGTTATCAAAGCTATTGCTGGTGAAAAAGAAACAGCTTAATAGTTTAATCTTAATTTAAAATAAAAAATAAAATTATATATTTATGGAGGAAAATAAAATGGCTAAATTAACAATTGAAGAATTTATCGCTGCTATTGAAGAGCTTTCTGTTTTAGAACTTAACGAATTAGTTAAAGCTTGTGAAGAAAAATTTGGAGTATCTGCTTCTGCTGGTGTTGTAGTTGCTGCTGGTGCTGCTGGTGGTGCTGCTGCTGAAGAAAAAACTGAATTTGATGTAGAATTAACTGAAGTTCCTGGTGATGCTAAAGTTAAAATCATTAAAGTTGTTAGAGAATTAACTGGTCTTGGTCTTAAAGAAGCTAAAGAAATCGTTGACGGTGCTCCAAAAATCGTTAAAGAAGGCGTTTCTAAAGATGATGCTGATAACTGCAAAGCTAAACTTGAAGAAGCTGGTGCTAAAGTTACTTTAAAATAATTTAACATTTTAAAAGGATAGTTTATCTATCCTTTTTTATATCTTATTTATTAAAAATATTTTTAAATATAAAAAAGCTAGAAAAAATCTAGCTTTTTTATTATTCTTGTTCCCAATTATGATAAACATTTTTTACATCATCATCATTATCTAAAAGGTCTAAAAGTTTATTAATTTTTTTAATATCTTCTTCATCTGTTAAAGCTGTATAAGTTTGTGGTATCATGCTAACTTCAGCATCTATTATAGGTATGTTAGCTTGTTCTATTGCTTCACGAACTGCAGAAAAATCTTCTGGAGTAGTTATTATTTCATAACCTTCTTCTTCTTCATTAAAATCTGAAGCCCCAGCATCTAAAGCAATCATCATAAGTTCATCTGCATCTATATCATCAGATTTTTCAACCATAATTTGACCTTTTTCATCAAACATAAAGCTAACGCAACCCGTAGTACCCATATTACCATTACCTTTAGTAAAAGCACTTCTTAAATTAGCAGCAGTCCTATTTTTATTATCTGTTAAAGTTTCTACAATAATTGCAACCCCTTTAGGCCCATATCCTTCATAAACAATAGCTTCATAGTTTACACCATCTATATTACCAGCTGCTTTTTTAATACTTCTTTCTATTGTATCATTTGGCATATTATTAGATTTAGCTTTAGCAATAGCATCTCTAAGTCTTGAATTACTTGTAGGGTCTGCACCACCTGCTTTAACTGCTACTGCAATTTCTCTACCTATAATAGTAAAAATTTTCCCTTTTATTGCATCATTTTTTTCTTTTTTATGTTTTATATTAGCAAATTTAGAATGTCCTGCCATTTTTATACCTCCATTAATCTAAAACTACTTGTCCATCTATTACTTTTAAAAAATATTTATTCTCTTTTTCTATTTCTACATTATTATTAGTAATATTTATTATATTTTTAATAAAATCTTCTACTAATTCATTTTTTACATATACAATAAACTTAACTAAATCTGTATATTCTGTATCTACTAATATATGTTCACTATTAGTTATTTCATATTGTATTTTACCTATTAATGTATAATCAACATTTATAAATAATTTTGTATAACTATCCATTTCTACTATTTTACCAGCTAAAATACCTTCTTTAGCACATTTACCATAAGCCCTTACAAGTCCACCTGTACCAAGTAAAGTTCCTCCAAAATATCTAGTAACTACTACTACTATATTTTCAAGTTGTTCACCAAGTAAAACATCTAATATAGGTTTACCTGCTGTTCCACTTGGTTCTCCATCATCACTAAAACGCATTATAGGTATATTGCCACCTATTACATAAGCAAAACAATTATGCCTAGCATCATAATATTGTTTTTTTATTTTGTTTATAAAGTCTATAGCTTCTTGTTCTGAAGAAACAGGCAATACATTAGCTATAAAGCGTGATTTTTTTTCTATAACCTCTGCTTGTCCCTGTTCATTTATTGTTTTATAGCTTTTTTGCATAACTTATTTTACAACCCCTAATATTAAATTTAATAAAGCTTTTATTAATATATTATCATTTATAAGTGGTTCTGTCAAAATACCATTAAATTGTGATCTTAAGAAAGCAAATTGTGGAAAAATTGATAATATAACTAATATTAAACATAAAGCTAATATAATTACTATACCTATTAACCCACCTATAACTAATCCACTTATTTTATCAAAAGTACTTAAAACAGGTATATTACTTATAATACTTGTTGTTTTTGATAAAACTTTTATAATTATAAATGTAACTATTATAACTATAATTGATGCTAAAAAATTAATTATTATTGTAGTTATAAAATTAGTTATATAATCTACTACATTATCAACTTTAAATATTTTATGAAAAACTTCATTATTATTTTCTATTAATAAATTTTTCATTATATTAGGTAATTCTAAATTTTGAATATTTGCTACAATTTCTTCTTGTGTTTTTGCTGTAAAACTATCAAGATTTAAATCATATATAACCCAATTTTTAATTTCTTTAAAAATATTACTTTTTATTAAGTAACTATTTATAATAGGGTATAAAAAGTTAAAAATTATAATCCCTATTATAAATGCTAATAAATCAAATAATTTTCTAAAAAATCCTTTTCTATAACCATTTACTAAACAACTTATAAATATAACTATTAAAATGAAATCTAAAATATTCAAATTTTCCTCCTAAAATCAAGTATTATTCTTGTTTTGCTTGATTTTCCTCTACTTTTTCAGTAGTTGTACTTGATTTTTCTTCTTTTTTATTTGTATCTTTATTGTCTTTTGTAGTAGTTTCTACTTTTTCATCTTTTGTAGGTTGTTTTTTAGTTTCATCTTTAGTATTTGAATTATTATTAGTAGTTTCCTCTTTACTATTTGTATCTTTTTTAGTTGTTTCTTCATTAGTATTTTGTTTATTATTTTCATCTTTTGTAGATTTTTCAGTTTCTTTATCAGTTGTTTGTTCTGTATTATTAGGGTCTATTTGTTTATCTAATAAAACTTTATCAATTTTTACAATTTTAATTTCATTATTAGTAACAATAAGAGCTTTATTGTCATTATCATAAAATCTAACTTCTTTTATATCTTGTGTAGCTTGATATTCCCATAATTTTTTCCCTAAAGTATTTACAGCTGTAAAGAGTCTACCATCTTGTAAAATAGCCCCAAACTTACTAACAGACATATTAGATATATTCAAATCTTTTGCATAAAATTTTCCTATTTCACCACCTGCTTGATTGTAGAAAACAACTGTATTTTCTTGCATAGCCTCTTTATTATGTGTAGTTGAATGTCCATAACAAATACTATAACCTATGCCATCTAAAAAACCTATTTCTTTTAAAATATTATTTAAAGGTTTTTTATAAATTTCTTTTACTTGTTCAGATGTTTGTGCAGAATTACATTTTATAATAAATATTTCTTTGTCAGACATAGAAACAAGGTTTGTATTACCTACAAATTTTATAATATTTACCATTTGGTCTTTTCTTATATATCCACCAAATACTTGGTCTTCTTTAATAGAATAAAAAACAATATTAGAATCTATTGTAGCACCAGTTGTTTTAATATATGATACTGCTAAAATATTATTATCTTCAGACACTGAAACAGAAAATGGCACACCTTCATTATAAGTTATATCTTTTACAAAATATGCATTTTCACCTGTATTACTATAAACTTTAACTTCATAATTTGTTTCATTTTTTAATATTGTAGATAAATATCCATTTTTATTTATTGAAAAACCTAAAACATTTGTTGGCTCATTTATTGTATACATATGTCCTTCATTAGAATATACTCTTATAACTTTACCATTTCTATCACCAATAGCTAATCTATTATAAGCAGTTGATATATAAGGATTTTCAACTGAAAAAGTATCTTGAAAGACAACTTTTTCATCTTTTATTACTTTTATACCACCTTTACCATATATATATATATATGAATTATATGTATATACTTGTTCACCAGGACTAATTTCTATAGATTTATAATCTTTTTTTTCTACTTTATTAGTATTTTTATCTGGATTAAAATATATAGCCATAGCTATTGTAATAACTATAAATAATATTGCTATAATAATTAGTTTTAATTTTTTCATATATTTCTCCTAAGTATATAAACACTAATATAATTATAAATGATATAAGTTATTTGTCAATACCTTGATTAAGTGTTAAAAACCCTATTAATATAACTAATATTTCAAACATACCTATAAGTCCAAATATAGGATAAACTATACTAACTATATTTGAAAAACCCATTAAAGAAAACCCAACACCAACTATTAAAATAACTATATTTAATAATTTTTTATTAATATTAAATTTTTCTTTAAAAGAATTTTCTAAAGCAACTCCATTAGAAACAGCAGTAGTAAAAATTGCAGCTAAAACAGTAAAACTATAAATATTTTTTATAATATTTTCACTAGATATTAAAGTTAATATAGGTAATGAACTATTATATATATTATTATAATTTTTTATAAGTGGCAAAAGCATAAATATGCCTATAATAAAAATAAATAATCCTGCTAAAATACTACTTAAATAAACAACTTTTCTGCTAATTACCATATCTTTTATTGTAAATAAAACAGATATTGTTGTTATTGCATTATAAGAAGTATATACAAAAGGAGATATTATTGCTTTTGTAGTGTTATTAAAAACAGTTTCTGTTTTAAAAAAATATAAATATATACCAATTAAAACTCCACCTAATATAAGTATAGGACATAAAAATGTATTAATATTTACTATTGCCTCTTTACCATAAATAAGTGCTACAAAAGTTATAATACAAAATATCAATATACTTAAATTTTCATTAATATTAAATGTATTTGCAATAGTTGCTCCACCACCTGATAACATAGCAGAAAATAAAATAAACAATAAAGATAAATTAAAATATTCTATATATTTCCCAAATTTTCCAAATAAAATACTTATAAATTCACTATATGTATTAACTTTTATTTTATATAGACTATCTAAAATAGCAACACAAGTTAATGATAATAAAAAACAAGATATAAAAAAACTAATTAATCCTTTATTGCTAAAAGAAGCAAAAAAAGTTACTAATTCTTTACCTGTTGCAAATCCAGCTCCTAGTATAGTACCTGTATATATAAATGCTATTTTTAAAATATATTTATAAGACATATATCCTCCTAAAATTATTTTTATATAATATATGTCTTAGTTAAATACTTTAAAACATATAAAAAACCTACTTGTTAGTACAAATAGGCTTTTTATATGTTTTTAGCTTTAATTATTATTATTTATTATAAAAGGTTTTTATTATTAGAAAAATAAACTAATTTTTTGGCATATTTATTATTCTAAAGTGTTAGTATTTGCTAACTAACTATATGTTAGCATATACTAACTAATTTGTCAATACTTTTTTTAAAAATTTTTTATTTTATTTTTTATTTAAATGTATTATAAAATTCTATATAATTACTTGACTGTTTGTTTGGTATCATAAATACTACTTTACTAAAGGTTCTACCTTTAAGTTCATCTTTAAATATTTCTGCTACTTCTTTTGGGTCTTGTTTAAATACACCACAACCAAAAGCTCCTAATATTAAAACTTCATCTTTATTTTCTTCAAATATATCTAAAACAAATTTAATACGCTGTTTTAAAGCTATTGTATTTTCATTAATTTTTGTTGGATTATATCTTTGAAATGCTCCTCTATTAGGTGCTGGACAAGTTAAAATATTTACATTTTTATCATATTCAAATAATTTAACATTAGGAGTATAAAGAGCTCTATTTGTATATAATGCTCTATTCAAATTTTTGCTATTCCATTCATAAAAATTTTTAAGTTCATCACTTGATAAAATAGGATAAAGTATACTATTATGACATAAATATTCTTCTTGTGCTAATGACCCTTCTATAAATTTACCTCCTGGATTTTTATATGAGGCAAAATTTAAAATACCTACTTTTTCATTATTTACATTAGAAATATAATCTAAAGTAACACCATCATATAATTCTATAAAAGGATATATATTTAAATTCTCATTTTTAGACAATTGAAATTCATTTGAATAAATTTTTGTATTTTTAATACAATCTTCAACTTCCTTTTTAAATTCTTTATTTATATAATTTACAATTTCTATTGCCTTTACTTTAGCTTCATCTTTTTTTGAATAATAATTTGTAGATTTTTTACTATAACTTATTTGCATAAATTTCTCTCCTTACTTTAAGGTAATAAATATCCTTTTTCTACACTTTCATTTATTATATTTAAAACAAATTTTTTTAATCTTTCATCTGCATTTTCAAATATTAAATAACCTTTTTTCAATACCATTTCTTTTGTTACATTGTGTTTTTTCCAAGTTCCACCTTCTGTTAAATAGTTTAATATTATAGGTTGTATTCTATCTAATGTAGCACAAAATATTGCTTCATTAGTTTTCTTTTGTTCAAATTCTTCCCATAAAGATTTAATTTCTTTTCCTTGTTCACTTGGTAAAATAGAATATACTTTTTCAGCTGCTTCTTTTTCTCTTTTTTCTTTTGATTTTGTCATTTCTTCATCATATAAAAAAGTATCACCTGCATAAATTTCTATTATATCGTGTACTAAAGCCATTTTTATAACTTTTAATATATTTGTTCCTTTTGGTGCATATTCTTCTAAAATTGTGGCATACATTGCCATATGCCAAGAATGTTCAGCATCATTTTCATTTCTTGATTTATCTGATATTAAAGATTGTCTAAATACATTTTTTAATTTATCTATTTCTATCAAAAAAGACATTTGTTTTTTCAACTTTTCCATAATTTTACTCCTTATAAATTCAATCTATATACAAATAGATTGACCATATAACTTTCAACATCTTCACAATAATATAATCCTTCTTCTTTTTTTATCTTCATTTTTATTTTATTTATTACATTTATTTATTGTTTACCTCGTTAAATGTTCATTATTACCATAAATAAACTTTCCCTATTTAATAACCCCCACTTTTAGTGGGGGTATTATTAATTATTTATTTAAAATACTTTTAACTTTATTACATATATTTTCTGCTGTAAATCCATATTTATCAAAAAGTTTAGCAAATGGTGCTGATGCTCCAAAATTATCCATACATACCATTTCACCATCTAAACCAATATATTTATGCCAACCAAAAGAAGAACCAGCTTCTACACCAACTCTTTTTGTAATAGTTTTAGGTAAAACACTTTCTTTATATTCATTACCTTGTTCTTCAAATATTTCAAAACTAGGCATACTTACAACTCTTACATTTATACCTTCTTTAGCTAACATTTCACTAGCTTCTACAGATATACCAACCTCAGAACCTGTAGCAATAATAATAGCATCTGGTGTATTATCACAATCTTTTATAATATATCCACCTTTAAGAGCTTTTTTAGCATCTCCAAATAATTTAGTATTTTGTCTTGTAAAAATTAAACCTGTTGGACTTTCTTTTCTCTTAATAGCAAGATACCAAGCAGCAGCTGTTTCATTTGTATCACAAGGACGAATAACTGTATAATTTGGTATACTTCTAAGAGCTGCTAAATGCTCAATAGGTTGGTGTGTAGGTCCATCTTCACCAACACCTATACTATCATGTGTAAATATACTAACAACACCTAAATTCATAAGTGCAGAAAGTCTAAGGCTTGGTTTCATATAATCACTAAATACAAAGAAACCTGCTATATATGGTCTAACTCCACCATGAAGATACATACCATTAGCAATAGCCGTCATAGCGTGTTCTCTAATACCAAAATGAATATTATCACCTTCTGGTGTTTCTTTAGAATATTCTCCTCTATCTTTCATAACAGATTTATTAGAAGGAGATAAGTCAGCAGAACCACCAAACATATTTGGCATAACTTTTGCTAATTTATTTAAAATTAATTCAGAAGATAATCTTGTAGCTGTTTCTTCTGTATAATTCCAGAAAGTTTCATCTTCTTCAATTTCTTTTAAGAAATCGTCAGCATACCATTTTTTATATTCTTCATAAAGTTCTCTATATTCTTTTTTATAATTTTCTAAAAGATTATTCCAATCTTGTTCATATTTTTCTAAGTTAGCTTGAACTTCTTTCATAGCACTTGTAACTTCTTCATCTATATAGAAATCTTCATCTTTAAGTCCAAAATATTCTCTCATAGCTTTTATTTCATCATTTCCTAAAGGCTCTCCATGAGCAGATGCTTTACCAGCTTTATTAGGTGCACCATAACCAATTACTGTTTTAATTTCAATTAAAGAAGGCTTATCAGATTTTTTAGCATTTTCTATTGCTTTACATATTGCTTCTATATCATTACCATCATTTACTACTTGTGTATCAAATCCACAAGCTTCAAATCTTTTACATACATCTTCTCTAAATGCAATATCTGTGTTACCTTCTATTGTAATATTATTACTATCATATAATATAATTAATTTATTAAGACCTAAAGTACCTGCTAAAGAAACTGCCTCATAAGCAATACCTTCCATAAGACAACCATCACCACAAAGTGCATAAGTATAATGATCCACTATATTATAACCTTCCTTATTAAATTTGCTAGCAAGGTGATTTTCAGCCATAGCCATACCAACAGCATTAGCTATACCTTGCCCTAAAGGTCCTGTTGTAACCTCTACACCTACAGTATGTTTATATTCTGGGTGTCCTGGTGTTTTAGAATCTAACTGTCTAAATTGTTTTAAATCTTCTAAAGATAAATCATAACCAAAAATATGAAGTAAAGAATATAAAAGAGCTGAGCCGTGCCCTGCTGATAAAATAAATCTATCTCTATTTCTCCATTCTGGATTTTTAGGGTTATGTTTTAAATGTTTTGCCCATAAAGTATAAGCAGCTGGGGCAGAACCAAGTACAATTCCTGGGTGTCCTGAATTTGCTTTTTGAATAGCATCTACACCTAAACTTCTAATAGTATTTATAATTTGTTTATCTTTATCTATCATTTGTTATAGCCTCCTAAAATAATTATATTATAAATTCTATTTTAGTTTATCATAAAAAATATTTATTGTCGATAGTTTAAATATATTAATATATTTTTTATTTTTCATATATAAATTTGTTGTAAAATTAAAAATATAGTATATATAAAATCTGATTACTTCATTCTAAAAATATTTCAAATTTTAATATATACTATATATTGTCAATTATTTTTTACTAATTATTAATAAAAAATTTTTATTTTTAATATTTAAAAAATCACCAAATTAAGTGCTTTTTATAATAAATATGGCCTTAAATTGAAAAATTATATTAATGGTATATATCTATTAAAACTTTTTATTTTAACATCTAATACTTTATTAGTATTTTCTAAAGTTTGTTTTTCTTTTGCTAATTCTTTGTAAGATGATATAAATTGGTCATCAGTAATATTTCCAATCATATAATTATATTCTAATTCTTTTTCAGAAAATTTTATATTTTCAATTTTATTTTTAATACTTAACTGTTGATTAAAAATATCTGTATATTGTTGTGATTCAAAATCTTGAGAAGAATATATTTCATATTCTAATAATCTTTTATCTTTTATTTCACCTAAAGATTTTAATAATTCTTCTGCTTGTTTTTTTTGTAATTTGTATAATTCTTTTTGACTTTTTAATGTATATTCTGTTTGTTCAATATTATACTGATTTTCTAAAAGTTCTGAATAATCATTTTTATTTTGGATTGATAAATAATAAAGTATTTCTTTTTCTTTAGGTTTTAAAGCTATACTAGACTCTTTAAGTTTTTTAGTTTTAATATCTAATAATTTTTCATTTGCACTTGCATTTAAAAATTTATCCCATAATTCATCTACATTAATTTCATCTAAATTAAAATTAGTTAAACTATAATTAGCATATAAATTAGCATCTTTAGGTAAAGCAAAAACATTAAATGATGACGATAAAACAATAGTTGTTATTATTGAAAATTTACATAAATTTTTAAATTTCATAATAAAATACCTCCTATATTATTTAAACTATAATATTAATATATATACTTATTGCTATAAAACCATATTTGTTGGAAAATTTTAAACTATTTATATATTTCATTATAACTTTTTAATTTATTTTATCATAAAAAATATTTATTGTCGATAGTTTAATTAATATATTTTTTATTTTTCATATATAAATTTATTGTAAAATTAAAAAATTTTCTTTAATTATATTTTCAAAATATATATTATTATGATATAATAATATACATATTTTATTGATAGGGGGCATATTTTATGTATATATATGAAAAAATGACAAAAAATGTAGTATCTGTTAAGCCTGATTATTCTGTTTCTAAAGCGTTTCAAATCTTAACAGAAACTAAACATTCTCAATTACCTGTTGTTGATGACAACAACAAACTTTTAGGACTTGTTACAGAAAAACTTTTAGCAGAAGTAAATCCTTCTAAAGCAACTTCTCTTAGTGTTTATGAAATAAACTATTTACTTAGTAAAACAAAAGTACGTGACATTATGCGTTCAGGTGTTTTTAAAGTTAATCAAGATGACCTTATAGAAGATGCTGCACTTATTATGAAAGAAAATCGTATTGGTTCATTACCTGTTGTTGATAATGACAATAATCTTGTTGGTATTGTTACAAGGGTAGATATTTTTAAAGCTTTTATTGATATATTAGGAGTTAAAGTTCCTGGTACTCGTATTTCTTTAAGAGCTTCTGAAAAAGTTGGTGAACTTGCTGAAATTAGTCAAATTATAGCTAACCATAATATTAATATTAAAAATATTTCAAATTTTGCTAATTCTTTTGGTAGAGAAGTTATAATAAAATTAGATAGCTTTGAAACAGATAGTCTTGTAAATGACTTAAAACAAAAAGGATATGAAATTTTATCTGTAACTATTCAAAACTAATTCTAAATTATATTAATATTGTTAATACAGTTATTTTTAATGTAAAATAAAAAACTATTGACATTTTTTGCAATATCTCATATACTGTTATTAGAAAAGAACAAGGGCGTTCAAAACATTAGGTGTTTTGCGTCCTTTTTTAAATTTAATTTTATGGAGGGCTTGTTATGGCGAAATATAGCAAAAAAGATATTAAAAGAATAGTTGAAGAAAATGATGTAAAATTTATTAGATTACAATTTACTGATGTTTTAGGTAAATTTAAAAATATTGCTGTTACTGCATCACAGTTAGACAAAATATTAAATGATGGTATGATGTTTGATGGCTCATCTATTGAAGGTTTTGCAAGAATAGAAGAATCTGATATGTATCTTAAACCAGATTTAGATACTTTTGTTATATTCCCTTGGCGTCCTCAAACTGGTAAAGTTGCTCGTTTTATATGTGACGTTTACAGACCAGATGGAACACCTTTTGAAGGTTGTCCTAGATATATATTAAAGAAAACTTTAGAAGAAGCTAAATCTATGGGCTATGATTTTAATGTAGGTAATGAACTTGAATTTTTCTTATTTAAAGTAGATGAAAATGGACATCCTACTACTGAAACAAATGATAGAGCAGGTTATTTTGATTTAGCTCCTATAGATAGTGGCTCAAATGCTCGTAGAGATATTTGCTTAACACTTGAAGAAATGGGATTTGAAATAGAAGCATCTCATCACGAAGTAGCTGCTGGACAACACGAAATTGACTTTAAATATGATAGTGCTTTAGCTACTGCTGATAATGTTACAACTTTTAGAATGGTTGTTAAAACTATTGCTCAAAAATATGGTTTACATGCAACATTTATGCCAAAACCTATATATGGTATAGCTGGTTCTGGTATGCATACTAATATGAGTTTATTTAAAGATGGTAAAAATGCTTTTTATGACCCAGAAGATAAATTAGGACTTAGTAAAGATGCTTATAGCTTTATTGCTGGTGTTTTAGAGCATATTAAAGGTATTACTGCTGTTACTAATCCTCTTGTAAATTCTTATAAAAGACTTGTTCCAGGTTATGAAGCACCTTGTTATATAGCTTGGAGTGCATCTAATAGAACTGATATTATTAGAATACCTGCTAGTAGAGGTATTGGAACTAGAGTTGAACTTAGAAGTCCAGACCCTACTACAAATCCTTACCTTTGTTTAGCTCTTTGTTTAGCAGCTGGTCTTGATGGTATTAAAAGAGGATTAAAATGTCCTGAAAGTGTAGATGAAAACTTATTTGAAATGAGTAAAGAAGAAAGAGAAGCTAGAGGTATTGAAAACTTACCTGAAACTTTAAATGAGGCTTTATATTATATGAAACACGACCCTATGGTTAAAAAAGTTTTAGGTGAACACGCTTATAAATCTTATAGAGCTTGTAAGAAAAAAGAATGGAATGCTTATAAAAATTATGTTTCTAATTGGGAACTTGAAAGATATATGACTATATATTAATAATATTAAAAGGTTAAGGAAAATTCCTTAACCTTTTATTTAAATTATAAAAATTTGAAAGTTTCTACTATACAATCAGATTGTTTTGTAAACTCATTTATAATGTCAAAATCTGTTGTTCCTTGTTCATAAGGGTTAGACTGTAATGGATACATTACAACAACTCTTTCATCATTTCTTTTAACTTCTACTGGTTTAGGCCCTTCTTCTGCTTGCATTTTATCCCAATATGCAATACTCATTTCTTCAAACATAACTAAAATACTTTCATCGCCTTCACCTTTATACATTAAATAAACTGAATTTATAGTTTCATCTTCATTTGTTCTGCTATCTTCTTCAAAAAAAGAATATTCTTCAATTACAGCTGGTATTTCCATTGAAAAACCTAATTCTTTATTTTTATATAAAAATGTCTTAATTTCTTCTCCATTGTTTGAATTACTGTCTGAAGTATCTTCACTTGTAGATTCTTCTACTTTACTGCTATTTTCAACACTTGTAGTAGTATCTTCAGTTTTACTTGTAGATGAACAACCTGTTATAGTCATTAAAACTAATGATAAAATAATACCAGATTTTAAAACATTTTTTTTCATATAAAAATCTCCTTTGATATAAGCTATATACTAATATATAATATATTAGCAATATTATATCATAAAAGTTACTACTCTGCAATAATCATTTCTCATACTATTAAACATAGTATCTACATCTTGACTATCTTCCATAGTTAAACTATAACAGAACTCTGTTGCACCTGATAAATCCATTTTAAAGTTTGTTTCCCAAATATTATTCATTATCCAAGAATAAACATTTCTTTTATTATTTTCTTCTTTTTTATCACAAAGTACAATTGGGTGATGGTCTAAATTACCCATATAAATCATAGGTGCATCTAAAGTATTAATAGAAATATTAGTTTTTTCACCTTTATAAACTACACCTGTATCTATTAAATAATATTCCATACAAGTACCATCTATTTGTTCAACACTTGGTTTAAATGTAGATTTACCTTTATCAATAAATGTTTCTTTATTACCTAAATCAAGTGCTAAAGGTAATAAAATATTTTCTATATCTTGACTAAATGTTTTAGCTATTTTATATTTAAAATCAACTTTTGGTAAGTTATTATAAAGTTTTATAACAACAGAACTAAAATAAGTACCTTCTAATTTATAAATAAGCTCAATTGTTTTAAATATTTTGCCATTATCTATAATTTTAATATTATCTAATTGTGCAATATATTTTTTTGCATGAAGTCCTCTTATATTTCTTCCTAAACGTCTTCTTTCTTCATATACATCTGTTCTAATTTCTGTATTTTCATATATAGGTGTAAAGAATTTAGCATCATCTTTTAAAAGCATTTCTCTATTTTCTTTTTTATTATAGAAAGAAGTAACCCCTTCACCTATTTTATAAGAAATTTTAAAATAGTCATTTTCTATAAAATAAGGTAATGTATATGTGATTTTATCATAATCATTTACTATGTCTCTTACTCTTTCAGAACCAGAATAAGCTACTCTTGAATTGATAACATCTTTTTGTTTTTCTATTTCTTCAAAAGTATAAACTTTTTCTTCTAAAGGTAAAAAGTCATCAACAAAAGTTACTAAAACTCCTCTTGGGTGTGAAGATGTTTGAGCCTCTAAAACATTACCTGTTTTATCATCTATAATTTTTATATCACCAAAGCCCCAAACTTCAATGTAAAATTCTACAATACATTTTTTAGCTTCATTAACTGTATTAATAGCTTTTATTTTACCTTGTCTATCATAATATCTTAATTTATCACCTTTACTATGTAAAATTCTATGTAAATTTTTAGATACACCTTCGTGTGCTTTAGATGAATAACTTGTTTTTCTCATATCAAGATTTAAAACCATTGTATCATAAGGGTTTGTAATAGTAGAAGAATGTCCCCAAGTATGTTCAGCATATAAGAGTAAATTATCTTCTGCTTCTCTTTCAAATTTACTATTGATAGCTTTTCTTTCTGGGTCTAATCTATTACAAAGATTATATATACGTTGAGCTTCTTTATAGTGTTTTACTGCATAAGGTGTACTAGGTACGCCATGTGCCCACCAATCAGTTAAATCACCTTTATAAGTTTTCGCATCTTGTACTTTATCTTTAATTTTTTCATAAAGTTCTGATACTGTAACCATTTGTATATTTATAGTATCACCATATTGTTTATTAAATTCTACTATTGTTTCTATTATATCAGTATTAGGTGGTGCATTATCACTAAACACCCCTGATACTGATATAGGTATAAAGTCATATTCATAACCATGTTTTTCACAAAGGTCTATATAATCTTGTATATTATTTTTAAGTGTTTCAATATGAGTTAATTTTTTATCTTTACCAAAATAATTTTCAGTCATAAAATTTTGATGTTTATTATAAACAATACCTAAAGCATTACCTAAATTGTAATGTTCACCATTCCAAACAAGTAATTTTTTACCTGATTTACTTTCCCAAAAATAAGGTTTTTGATTTTGATATAAAGGATACATACCATGATGACAATGTATATTTGTATATAAAAATTCAACACCATTTTCTAAAAATACATCTAAACTTCCTAAAGATATACCATTAATATCTGCATTCATAGCTGCATTTATTTTTATACCTTTATCTTCATAAACTTTACAAAATTCTTTAGTTCTTTTATCTAAAATATCTATATCTACAAGGTCAGTAAAATTTAAATAAGATGCTGATAGTCCTATATTACCTTTTTTAATATATTTAATAAAATCTTCTTTTTCTTGTTCTGTTGCTTCTTCTAAAAATTGTTCTACACAAAAATATGTTTCACAATTCCATTTAAAATCTTTTATAACAGTATCTTCTTCATATGCTTTATTTAAATCTTTAATAACATCTTTTATATAATTAGCTTGATTATATAAAATTGTTTCCTGTAAATCTGTATACCCTATATCTGTATGTGAATGATGTACTACATATATATTATATTTTTTTGACATAAAATAATCCTCCATTATTTCATATATCATTTTCTAAGTTCAAAGTAATATTCATATTTAGAGCCTATATATTGTGCTATTGTATATTCATAAGGGTTTTCACTATCATCTATAAACCCTATACGTTTTAAAACAAGTATTGGTTCATCTTTCTTACATTTTAATTTTTCTATCATCTCCTTTTTAGCTAAATCTACACTTATATATTGTTTAACTCTTTCAATAGATATGTTATGCTCATTAGCTAAATAACTATATAAAGAATTATTATATATGTTACTATCTAATGTTAAAGTATAATCACTTTTTAAATAAGTTGTAAAAAAAGCTATAGGTATATCATTTATTAGTCTTACTCTAGTTAATTTATATACTGGAGTATTTATTGGAATATTTAAAATTTCAGAACATTTTTTGTCTGCTCCTATAATTAATATACTAGCATCTTTTGTATCTGTTATAAGCCCTCTATTTTCCATTTCCTCTGTAAAACTTTCAATTTTTAAAAGTGGTTCTGAAATTTTTTTATTTTTTACAAACGTACCCTTTCCTTTTATTCTTTCTATATAACCTGCATTTTGTAATTCACTCATAGCAGCACGAACAGTTATACGACTAATATTATACTTTTTTTGGTAATCTATTTCTCTAGGCAACATATTGTTATCATATAACCCTTTTTCTATGTCTTCTTTTATAATATTAACTAGCTGTTCTGTCAAAGTAATGTTGCCCTTTTTCAACATAAAATCACCTTACCTTATATATGCTTTTATAGTAGCTACTTTTTTACCTTTAGAATTTCCACTTGTTTTTATTTTATATTGTTGTATACAAGCTGGTATTATAAAAGTTTCAGCATAATGTACTACAAAAGGCTCAAATTCTCCATTTAAACTTTCAATAGTTACTTCTTCACCTTCAACAAGATTTAGTACATTAACACTACCATAAGTATTATGAATAACTTCATTTTCAAAAATATGTCTTCTTGTTTCTATGCTATGTCTATTACTAAGTCCTGTACTTTCTTCTTTATAATCTTCACCTTCATAAATAGGTTTTATATGGTTTACTAAATTTTCATATACCCATTTTGTATCAGCATTATAATTTATTACTTTTTCTCCATGTTCTATATGAATAGGACGTGGAAGACCATCTGAACCAAGTCTACCCCAATCCCAAAGTTTAAATGTAAATATATAAGGAGTTGCACTAATTTCTAATACAACAGTATTTTTACCAGAACAATGAATTGTACCTGCTGGTATTAAAAAATGGTCATGCTTTTTAGCATCTATTTTATTTATATATTTTTCAGCATCAAAAGGTTTACCTGTTTTTTGTGATTCTTTTAAATCTTTTATCATTTGTTCTTTATCTATATTTTCTTTAACACCTAAATAAACTACACTATCTTCTTTAGCATCTAATATATAATAACTTTCATCTTGTGTATAGTGCATACCAAAAGTTTCTTGTATATATTCTGTTAAAGGGTGTACTTGTAAAGATAAATTACCACCTTCCATAGTATCTAAAAAGTCAAATCTAATAGGAAATTCTTTACCAAATCTGGCATAAACTCTTTCACCTAAAAGATTTATAGGTTCACAAAATACAAGATTTATAGCTGGAGTTTCAAAACATATATTACCATATTTAAGTATTATACTATTTTCTTCTGGAACACCATCAAAACCCCAAGCAAAATTTTCTCTTTCTTTGTCTAGTCCACAAACCTCTTTAAGCCATTGACCACCCCAAACACCAGAATCAAAATATGGTACTAACCTAAAAGGTTGTTTACTAACTTGTAAAAGACCATTAAAAAAAGCATCTTTTGTAACCATTTTAGGCTCATTTTTTACATTTGTGTCTATTATATAATTAAAGTTTTCAAAATTTTCTATTTTATGTCTATCTGCAATACGCCATTCCATAAAATAGCCTCTTTTATACTTTTCAAGAATAGGTGCATCACTATTAGATACATTCCAGTTTGTCATACCTTTTCTATATCTAAGTTGGATTTCCCATCTTGATATGTCTGCATATATATATAAATCCCCTGTTGTTATAAGACTAGCTCCAACACCATAAACTAATGTTTTTCCTTTTAAATTGCTAATTTCATTTTTTAACTTTTCTAAATTTTCATTTATAAAAAACTCTCTTAATTTTTTTGTATTCATTATGCCAAAAACTCTATCATCTGTAAGATAATCTTGCATTTTTTCTGTAAGTTTATCTTCTTTTAAAGCATAGTCATCTGAAAATATAATATTATCAAAATTTAAATTTTTAAATTTTTCTAAAAGCTCTTCACTATCAACACCTATGTAACAATCTAAAACTACTATAAAATTATCTTTATTAATTTTATTTTCTATTTCCTTTAAAATATTTTCATAACCTAAAAAAGCATCATTATCATAACCTTTTATATTTATTTTAGGGTATAAATTATAACTAGACAAAAAAATCACCTCTTTACATTTTATATTTATAAAATATCATATGTTATAACATATTGCAAGACTTTTTTATATATGTTATAATAAATATTATTTTTTTAGGAGGTATATTATGAATTTTTATATAGGTTTAGATATTGGTGGTACAAATATAAAATCCGGTGTGGTTTTAGAAAATAGAAATATTTTAAATGATAATATAAATATGTGTTCTTCTTTAGCTAATGAAGATAAAAATACTATTTTAAATAACATATTTAATATTATAGAAAATGAATTTAATTCATATAATTATGGTAATTTATTAGGTATTGGAATTGGTTTTCCAGGTCCTTTTGATTATGAACATGGCATATGTAAAATAAAAAATATAAACAAATATGAAAGTATATACAATGTAAATATAAAAGATGAAATTTTAAATTTTATAAACAATAGTAATATAAAAAATAGAATAGATAAAAATTTCAATATATTATTTGAAAACGATGCAACACTATTTGCTTTAGGTGAGTTAGAAATAAATCAAATATTAAAAAATAATAAATGTTTAGCTATTTGTATCGGTACAGGTTGTGGCTCTACATATTTAGAAAATGGTAAAGTAATAAAAAATGGTAAAGATATTGGAGAAAATGGTTGGATATATAATATAGCATTTAAAGACTCAATTATAGATGATTATATTTCAGCTAGAGGTATTATAAACTTTTATAATAACATATCTAATATTAAAGTAGATAATGTTAAAGACATTTCTTTAAAATATAATATTGATAAAAATTCAAATATTACATTTGATAATTTTGGCGAAGATTTTGCTAATGCTTTAAATATTGTATTAAAAGATTTTGATGCTAAAAATATTATAATAGGCGGACAAATTTCAAAAAGTTATAACCTTTTTAAAAATACTTTTATAAAAAACTTAAAATATAATACGAATATTTACTTATCACAAGATACTTCAAAAAGCACATTAATAGGCAGTATGGCACTTTTTAAATAATTATTGGTCAAGACCACCCATATGGGTGGCTTGCTCACTATATAAGGGTTATTAGTCACTATGTCTTAAGATATTTTGTAAATATTTATAAACTTTAATATTATTAATCTTTTAATTATTATTTATCTTATATTTCTATATATTTTCTTTTTATAAGGACAGCATTTTTGTAATACCTCATAGAACAATGGTATTCTATATACAAAAAAAGCTATGAAGTAAACTTCATAGCTTAAAATACAGGGCTAGTAGGATTCGAACCTACGGATGCAGGAATCAAAATCCTGTGCCTTACCGCTTGGCGATAACCCTTTATTAAGCGCGAGACGGGATTCGAACCCGCGACCCTCGCCTTGGCAAGGCGATGCTCTACCACTGAGCCACTCGCGCAGAGTGTAAATATTTAATTGTATAGCTATGGAGTTTACCTCCATAGCTTAAAATACAGGGCTAGTAGGATTCGAACCTACGAATGCAGGGATCAAAACCCTGTGCCTTACCGCTTGGCGATAACCCTTTATTAAGCGCGAGACGGGATTCGAACCCGCGACCCTCGCCTTGGCAAGGCGATGCTCTACCACTGAGCCACTCGCGCATATGCAGTCGGGGGGACTCGAACCCCCAAGGTCTAGGACCACTAGATCCTTAGTCTAGCGCGTATGCCAATTCCGCCACGACTGCAAAATATATATAATAAATATTATATTAAACTTTAACAACAAACATTATTATAAATTATAACTTAATAAAAGTCAATACTTTTTTAAAAATTTTTTAATTTCTTTTTTCATTGACAAATATTTGAAATATATGTATAATTATTTTGTATTAGCCGTTGTGGCGGAATGGCAGACGCACTAGACTCAAAATCTAGCGAGTTTTCTCGTGTGGGTTCAAGTCCCACCAGCGGCATAATTAATAATTAGTTTTTATAAAAATAGCTAACCTAAAAATAAGTTTAGAGTTAGCTATTTTTTATATAATTTATATGGCAAATATTTATATTAATTAAAATATAAATTATTTTCTTGGTTGTGGTCTCATATTATTAGGCTTTTCTATTATAAATTGTCTTTTACTATCTAAATAGTCTTGCACAAGTCTTAATGCTTCACCAAAACGTTGGAAATGTACTACTTCCCTTTCTCTTAAAAATTTAATAGGTGTAATAACATCTGGGTCATCTGTCATATTTAATATATATTCATATGTTGCTTTTGCTTTTTGCTCTGCTGCTAAATTTTCATATAAATCGGCAACAGGGTTACCTGTTGATTGTAAACCATCTGCTGAAAAAGCTACACCACCTGCACTTGCTGGGAAAATTCCTAAACCGTGGTCGGCTTCTGTCAATATAGGACTTAAAAATTCATAATATTTATGTTTAATAAAAATAATTTATTCATATATTTTTATTAAATACAACACAAATATATTTTTTCTGTATTCTATAACTAAAATATTTACTTTCTTTATAATGTGATACTTTTATTTTAATAATTATTTGATATTATGCCTACCTTTTGGTACAATCATAGGTGTTCTTGAAATAGGGTCTTGAATAACTACACAATCTAAATTAAATACCTTTTTTATTAATTCTTCTGATATAACTTCTGATGGTGTTCCTTCACATATCAACTTTCCTTTACTTATAGCAAATATATAATCTGCATATCTTGCTGATAAGTTTATATCGTGTAATACCATAACTATTGTTGTTTTATGTTTTTTATTTATATCTGTTAATAGGTCTAAAATTTCAACTTGATATGATATATCCAAATAAGTTGTTGGTTCGTCTAATAATAATATATCTGTTTGTTGTGCTAGTGCCATAGCTATCCATACCCTTTGACGCTGTCCTCCAGACAATTCATCTACATTTCTATTTGCTAGTTCTTCTATATCCATAATTTTAAGAGCCTCTTCAACTGCTTTTTTATCTTCATTAGAGCTACCCTTTAAAAAACTTTGGTAAGGAAATCTTCCTCTAGATACTAAATCAAATACACTTATTCCCTCTGGTACAATTGGAGATTGTGGCAATAAACCTAAAATTTGAGCTAACTCTTTAGAATGAAATTCTTTGAGTTGTTTATCATTTATAGTTATATTTCCTGATTTAGGTTTTAATAATCTTGCAAAACTTTTTAATAATGTAGATTTTCCGCATCCATTAGAACCTATTATTACACTTATTTTATTAGGTGGTATAGTTATATCTACATTATGAATTATTTCTCTATTTTCATAACTTAAAACTAAATTGTTGCCTTTTAATATTTGTTTATTACACATATTATACACCACCCTTTTTATTTAATTTAAGTAATAATATTAAAAGATATGGTGCTCCTAAAACTCCTGTTATAACACCAACTGGATATCTTGTATTTAAAGCAAATTGTCCTATTAAATCAGATGATAAAACTAAAATAGCTCCTATTAAACCAGATATAAATATATTTTTACACCCTGTCCCTACTAACCTTTTAGATATTGGACCAGATAAAAACGCTATAAAAGATATTGGTCCTGTTACAGAAGTAGAAAAAGCAATAAGAAAAACTGCACTTATTATAAGTACTATTCTTATTAAATTGGTATTTACCCCTAAAGAAATAGATAAATCTTCACCTAATTCCATAACTTTTAAATGATTCTCCAAAAGTAATATTATACAAGTAAAAATAATAGTTATAACAAATAAGCTAGGTATACTTTTCATTTGAACCCCATTTAAGCTACCGCTAAGCCATCTTAATGCTTTTGTAACATCATATTCATTTGCATTAACCATAATATAAGAAATAAATGCATTTAACATAGTTTGAACGCCTATACCTATTAATATAAGTCTATTATTAGAAAATACATTTCCTTTTGAAATAATATAAATCAGTGTAGTTATAAGTATTCCAAAAATTGTAGCTATTATTGATACAATAGCTCCAGAATAATTTAAAACTAAAATGCAAAATACCGCTGCTGCACTTGAACTTGCACTAATACCTATAACATCTGGACTGGCTAAAGAGTTTCTTAATATAGTTTGAAATGTATTTCCTGCAATAGCAAGTGATATTCCAACTAAAAGCCCTGATAACATTCTTGGAAGCCTTATTGAAGATATAGCAAAATTAGCACCATCTATTTCTTGCCCCAATAAAACTTTTATTACTGTTTCTAATGAGTAATATTCTTTACCTATCATTAACATACTAAAACATAAGCTTATGGTTATTAATAATAAAATTATTGTTATAAATATTGAATTCTTCTTTCTTTTTAAATAACCTTTACTAATAATATCTGTTTCTTTCATAATGAACGCACCTTCGCTTTCATTGAAATAATAATAAATATAGGTGCACCTATAAAAGCTGTAACTATACCAACTTCAAGCTCACTAGGAGAACCCATAATTCTTCCTATAACGTCTGAAAAAGTTAATAAAATGCTACCTACAAAAGCCGACATAGGTATTATAAACTTAATATTATTACCAAATAACATTCTAATAATATGTGGTGCCATTAAACCAATAAATCCTATAGGTCCTGCTAAAGCAGTTACTGTACCACATAATAAAATGACTGAAATAGAGCTAATAATTCTAGTTAAGCCTACTTTAACACCTAAACCTATTGCAACTTCATCTCCTAAAGCTAGTGCATTTAAAGCTGGTGCTACAAAAAAACTTAATATTATACCCAATATAATAAATGGTAACATTACAATTATAGATTGCCAAGTTACCCCACTAATACTTCCCACTTGCCAAAATCTAAAGCTACTCATAACTTCACTTCTTGGTAACATAACTACATTTATTAGAGATGACAAAATAGCACTTATTATTACACCTGATAGTGCAAGTTTCATAGGTGATATTCCTCCATTACCAATAGATGCTATAAGATAAACTGATATTGCTGTAATTAATCCCCCTAATAATGCTAATATTATGTATTCTTTATAAGTTGTAACACCTAAAAATGCAATGCCTAAAACAACAAATAAAGCTGATCCTGTATTTATACCTAAAATACTTGGGTCTGCAATAGGATTTCTTGTTATTGATTGCATAAGTGTTCCCGATATTCCTAATGAAGCTCCTGCCAAAAGACCGAAAACTGTTCTAGGTATTCTTTCTTTTACAACTATTGCTTCAAAATTGTTATTATCTAGATTTTTTAATGTATCTATAACTGTTATTAAATCAATATTTTTAGAACCAAATGCTAATGAGCTAAATATACAAAATACTAATAATAATATTAGTAGTAATGACATACTTATAAATTTTATTTTCATTATATTTTATCAACTGCCTCACTAATTATTTTAACATATTCTTCAATAGTATATGGTATAGATAAAGCTGACGGTGTAGCAGAAGCTGCAAGTGGAGTTCCATCTTCTATAAGTACAACAGACCCTCTTTTTATAGCAGGTATAGTACTTAGTAATTTATCTTTTTGTAAAGATTTTAATAAATTCTCATCTCCATAGCATAATATAACATCTATATCATTTAAAACTTCAGCATTTTCAGAGCTTAAATCTAAATAAAAAGAATTAGATTCTTTTGAAAGTTCTGAAATACTTTCAGGAAGAATAAGTCCTAAATCTATAAGATAATCTGCTCTAGAATCTCCTGGTAAATATACAGAAAAGTTTCCTAAATCTGATGGGTTAAAATAGAAAAATGCAGCACTCTTGCCTTCTATTTGTGGATATTTACTAGTTTCTTCTTTTATGATATTTTCTAAATTTGAAACAAGTTCTTTCCCTTCTTCTTCCATACCCATAGCTGTTGAATTTAAAATTATTTGTTCTCTCCATTTAGTTTGCCAAGGTAATTCTGGATATGCTACAACAGGAGCTATTTCACTTAATAAATCATATTCTTCTTTTGTTATACCTGAAGATGCAGCCAATATAACATCTGGGTTTGATGCACTTATCGACTCAAAATCTAACCCATCTACCTCATCAAAAGTATTAGGATTTTCTTCTCCCAATTCTTTAAATTTTTCACTTGTCCAAGGTAATAATCCTGTTTCATCAGTAACACCATAATTAGCCTTTGGTATAGCAACAGGAACCACTCCAAGTGCTAATGGAACATCTTGATTTCCCCAAGCTATTGTTGCTATACGTTCTGGTTTGCTTTCTATTATTGTTTCACCAAATGCGTGATTTATTATAATAGGATACTGTTCATTTTTTATTTCATTAGTATTAACTTCATTATCTAAATTATTATTTTGTGATGTTTGTTCAGAGTTATTTGAGCACCCTGTAATAGCAATACCTAAAGCTAAAGTTAAAATTAAACTTATTTTTTTAAACTTCATATTATTCCTCCACCTTAAATACTTGTTGTTTTTAGTTAAAATATGTTACCTTTAGTTAACTTATATTATATTATAGTATAGTATATTACTTATTTTGTCAAGCATAATTTTAAAAATAATAAACTGAAAATGTTAAAGCTCAAACATATGTTACACATAAAAGATTTTTAATAAGGATAAAAAGACTTATTAATCTCTACATTTTAAAGCTAATAAGTCTTTCTATTATATTTATATACTACATTCTAGGTTGTGGTCTCATATTATTAGGCTTTTCAATTATAAATTGTCTTTTACTATCTAAATAATCTTGAACAAGCCTTAAAGCTTCACCAAAGCGTTGAAAATGCACTACTTCTCTTTCTCTTAAAAATTTAATAGGTGTTATTACATCTGGGTCGTCTGTCATATTTAAGATATATTCATATGTTGCTTTTGCTTTTTGCTCTGCTGCTAGGTTTTCGTATAAATCAACAACAGGG
Source organism: uncultured Clostridia bacterium (assembly GCA_944376805.1). Taxonomy (GTDB): domain Bacteria; phylum Bacillota; class Clostridia; order Lachnospirales; family CAG-274; genus Tyzzerella. The sequence continues at coordinate 32,537 of CALWDX010000070.1, read as the reverse complement.
TTACCTGTAGATTGAAGTCCATCTGCTGAAAATGGTACTCCACCAGCATTTGCAGGGAATATTCCTAAGCCATGGTCGGCTTCTGTCAATATAGGACTTAAAAAAATTTTTAATTATTTTATATGATAATTATAATTATTATTATATATTTTATTATTTGTAATAGGATAATTATAATAATTTATCTCAACATATTCACTATAAATTAAACTTCTTACTGAATTCATATCCATTATTAGAAAATCAACTTGATTATAATATTCATTTAAAGTTTTTACATAAGTTATATGAGTATCATTTTTTACAACTTCTAACTTTATTTTTGATGTCTTTGCCCTTTCCAAATAACCCTCTATTTTATCAAGTATATTTTTAGTCCCTTGATACATAAAACATTGTTCATTTAATTCTCTTTTATATAGTATAATTTCGCCAGTCATAATATTAGTTACTATTGGTATATTTTTACAAAAAGTTGCTGTAAAACATTCCCACTCAAGTTTTAAAGCTTTTATTTCCTTATAATAGTCATTATATTTGTTTTGTTTTATATTGGTCATAAAAATCTTCCTTTCTTTTAATAAAATATTTTTTCAATTATACAATATCTATAATACATTTACAAGTATATCTTAATTAGTTTTCAAAATTCCACTCAATTCTTATGTTGTCCTTACCATTAACATATATACATTTTACAAATTCATCTACCATATCTTTTGTAAGTTCCTTACTATTTAAGTATTTTCTTATTAAACATAATTCTTTTTCTTGTTCTAAAAGAATATCTAACTCTTTTTTTATTTTTTTTATTTTAGATAAATAACTATTTATATTTACTTCTAATTCATTTTTTATATTTATATACTCTTGCTTTAATATAATACCTTCAATATAATCTTCATACTTTTTCATTCTGCTTGTATTAGATTTACTTATTTCATTTTCATAAAACAAAATAGAATTTTTTAATTTATTTATATTGTATGTATTATCTATACTATTATACCTTATAGATATTTGCTCTTTAAATTTTTCAAATACCAATTTCTTTAAATCATTTTCAAAAACTGGCTCTCGTGAACAATTCAATTCTTCTTTTTCTCTTATAGTTTTGCAAAAATACTTATTTTCCTTATTTTTATTTCTATACACTTCCCTTTTTCTTAAAGCATAACCACAACAATCACATTTTATTTTAAATGCAAAAATAGATTTTACAGTAGATAAAGTAGATTCTTTCTTTTTTGGAAATGTTTTATAAAAAATTTCTTTAGATATTATAGCTTTATGTGTATTTTCAACTTTAACTATTTCATCTTCACTAGATTTTATAGTTTTTAAACTTCCACATTTTACTCTTTTTCTTTTGAAATTTATAGTATTTCCTATATATACTTCATCACTAATTATTTTTACTATATCTTGTGATTTCCATATTTTATTATCATTTTTTTTACTATATACTTTTCTTTCTCCATTTTTAATTTTAAAATCACTTTTAACTGGAATATTTTTAGCATTTAATATTTTACACACCTCAACATAGTTATTTCCCTTTACTATAAGGTCAAAAATCATTCTTACAATTTCAGCTTGTTCTTCTACTATTTCCAGTCTTTTAGTTTCTTTATTTTTTCTATATCCAAACGGAGCATAAGAAGATATATAACACCCTCTTTCTGCCAATACCCTTTTGCTTGTCATACTCTTTTTAGATAAATCTTTTAAGTAATAGCTATGTAAAATATTTTTAAAAGCTACATCTAAATCTAATAGTCCATCTTTATTAAATTTACTATCATAGTTATCATTTATTGATATAAATCTTACATTTAAAAACGGAAAAATTTTATATAGATAATCACTAACTTCAATATAATTACGCCCAAATCTTGATAAGTCTTTTACTATTATACAATTTATTTTTTTGTTTTTAACATCTTCAATTAAATTATTTATAGCTGGACGTTGAAAAGTACTTCCACTATAACCATCATCTTTATAATAATAAATATTACTATTTTTAAATTCATTATTTGAATTAATAAAAGAATTTATTATATTTTTTTGATTTACTATACTTTCACTTTCATTCTTATTTTTATCATCAATAGATATTCTTAAATATGCTCCTATATTATACAACATTTTCTAACACATCTTTCATTGTATTAATTATTTCTTTATATCCTAAATTATAATTGAAAGTTATTTGTATAGTTTTATCATCAAATATAAGTATTTGTTTTATTAATAATTCTAATAAATCTTTTGTTAATATTTTTTTATTTTTACATTTTAAAGTGTTAGTTATAAATATATTTTCTTTTATTAAATTGTTTTCCAGCTTTTCTAACTGATTTTCTAAAATGCTTTTTCGTTCTTTAAAAATCTTTTCTTTTTCTTCATAAGTACCTCTAGTAAAAATATAATCATCTTTATTTAATAATCCCAATGTATAATCTTCATAAATAGTATGATAAAAATCTTTTATTTTATTTATTTCATTATTAATATTTTTTATTTCAAGTTTTAATGTATTTTGCTTTGAATAAAATATTTCAATATTTTTATCGATTATATTTTTCAAATTTATAGCTATATTAACTTGGTTTTTTATTTCATTAAAAACAATATTTTTTAAGACTTCTTCCTTTATAGATTTTAGATTACAAACTCCTACTTTTCTATTAGTGCATACAAAATAATTAACATTATCTACTGTTTTTCTTACGCCTCTTTGTATACTTAAAGACTTACCACAAATACCACATTTTAAATAACCTTTAAATATATTTTCACTATTTTTGTTACTGCATTTTTTATTTGACTTATACTTTTCACTAGATTTATTATTTATATCCTGTACTTTGTAAAATATTTCTTTAGATATTATAGGTATATGTGTATTCTCAACTACTATCCATTTATCACTATCTAATCTAGTTCTTTCTTTATTTTCTGATAAGTCTTTTTTTGTTTTTCCTTGAACAATGTTGCCTATATATACTTCATTTGTTAATACTTTCTTTACAACACTATCTGTCCACTTACTATCTTTTAGCTTTTCTGACTTTATATATCCCTTTTTATATAAATATGCTGATGGTGATAATATATTTTTTTCATTTAATATTTTAGATATTTTAGTATAACCATAATTTTTTAACCTTAAATCAAAAATATATTTAATTATAGATGCTGTTTCTTCATTTATAACTATTTTATGTTTATTCTTTTCATCTCTTAAATATCCATAACAAGCCCAGTTACCTATAAATTCACCTTTTTTTTGCTTTTCATTTATAACGGTACTAATCTTTTTAGAAATATCCCTTGAATATATATCATTCATAAAGTTTTTAAGGTGCATTAATAATACTTCATTTGAATTTTCACTATTACTGTCATAATTATCATTTATTGCTATAAACCTTACATTTAAAAATGGGAATATTTTTTCAAGATAATTACCACATTCTATATAATTTCTCCCAAATCGTGATAAATCTTTTACTATTATACAATTAATTATTCCTTTTCTTACATCTTCTAAAAGTTTTTCAAAGCCTTTTCTATCAAAATTTGTACCTGTTTTGTTGTCATCTTCGTATATACCTATTAAATTAAATTCTTTTTTATCTTTTATATATTTTAGAATAATATCTTTTTGATTTTCTATTGTATCATTTTCTTTATACACTTTATTCTTTAGTGAAAATGATAGTCTTACATAAATTCCTACGTTATAAATAACTTTATTGGTTGCAAGTTTACATTGTTGGTTATTATTTTTTCTACTTTTTCTAGCCATTACAAGCCACCTGTAAACTATTTAATTCTTTTAAATATGATAATACTTTTTTGTATTCATCATCATATTTAAAATGAACCTCTATATTTTTATTATTATAAACTTTTATTTCATTAATCAAACTTACAACTAATTCTCTATTTAAGGAATTTATACTTTTATATTTTTTAAAAGAATTTATCCATATTTTTTCATCTTTTGGATTTTTAGATATATCATTTAATTCATTTCTATATTTTGTTATTTCTTTTTCAATTAACTCTATCTTTTTTGTATATAAAATATTAAATTCTTCATAATCTTTTTGAGTTAATATATCTTCTTTTAAATCTTCGTATAGTTTTAATTTAATACTTTTATATTTTATTAGTTCTTTTTCTTTATTAGTAATAAATTTATTTATCTTTTCTATTTTTTGTGATAAATAAGACGCATCTTTTACTCCATCAATAATATTTTCTATTTGAATAACATTATCTATTTGATTTTTTATAACTTCAAATATAATTTTTTCTAGTTTATCTTGACTTATATTAGCCCCTATACAGCCTTTTTTATTTTTTGAATTACTACAAACATAATATATATATGGCTTATCTTTAGTTCCATTATTTTTTCTTATTAAATTTGAACCACATTCTCCACAAATAGCAATTCCACTTAACAAATAAACTTTTTCTTTATTAGGTGCTACTCTTGTATCACGCAACATTAAGTTTTGCACAGTATAAAATACATCTTTATCAATTATAGGTTCGTGATTATTTTCTATTATTACCCTATCATCTTTTGGTACAATAATAGTTTTTTTAATTTTATAGTTAGGCTTTAAATACTTTTTTTGTTCAAGTGTACCTATATATACTGGGTTGCCTAAAATTCTAAAAATTGTTTGTGATGTCCACTTACCCCTATTATTTTTTCTAAAACTTGTATTAAATTTCAGCCCTATTGAATTTTTATATTCCATAGGAGACAATATACCTTGCTCATTTAACTTTATAGCAATTTTACTTGCACTTAATCCGTTCAACCTATATTTAAAAATATCTTTTACTACTTTTGAGGCTTCTTCATCTACTATAAGAACATTTTTATTATTTTCATCTTTTGTCTTTAAATAACCATAAGTTGCAAATGCTCCTATATACTCTCCTTTATCAATTTTAGCATAAATACTACTTCTTACTTTTAATGAAATATCTCTTAAATATGTATCATTAAGTAAGTTTTTAAAAGGTATTATTAAATTATCTGTTAAGTCTTTACTTTTAAAACTGTCATAATTATCATTTACTGATATAAAACGTACATTCATAAATGGGAAAATTTCTTCTAAATATTTTCCCACCTCTATAAAATCTCTACCAAACCTAGAAAAATCTTTTACCACAATACAGTTAATTTCCTTGTTTCTTACATCTTCCATTAATTCTTTAAATGCTGGTCTTTCAAAATTACTTCCAGAATATCCATCATCAATTTTAATTGAAACAAGTTCTAAATCTTCATTCGATTTAATAAAATTTTTAAGTAGTATTTTTTGATTTACAATACTTTCACTTTCTCCTACTTTTTCATCTTCTTTTGATAACCTTAAATAAAGGCTAGTTTTAAACTTTTTCATTACTTAACACTCCTATAATATTCTATTAAAAATACCTAGAGTATCAAGATTTTAATCGGTCTTATTTTTTATTATTTTAACACAATTAATACCTTGAGTCTAGTGCCAATATTATATTTTTTTATTGAAATAAACAATTTATTTACTTAACTTCTTTATAACATCTACATTTTTAATTAAAATTTCCTCTAAACTAATACTATTTTCTTCTTCATCAAAAACTAAAATAACTTTATAACCATTACATTTATAACAATATGGATTTTTAATTTTATTAATGTAGTCTATCATTCTTTCTTTTTTATCTAATCTTTTATTAAATGATATATTACTTATATCTACAATATCATTCATAGGTAATTCTTTTAATTTCTCTATATTATTCATAATAACTCCTATTTATTTTTATCTTAAATTTTTATTATCCTTTTAACAAAAAAATGACAATTAAGTAACACATTTAGAAAAATAGGCTTTAAATTTTTATTATTTTTTCATAACCTATTAGCCTATTTTCCTTTTCTACTACTTAATTTTAAAAATATAAATATAACAAACGGTCTATTGATTAGATAGACAACCATAACCCCATTTGGATTTCCCCCTAAACGACGGACTACACTCTATACGATTAGTTAAGACTATGTAGAAGTATCATTATATTAAATAAATATCTTGGCAATTAGTTCATCACAAACCTTATTATTACAAATATTTACCGACAAGCGTATTTTAATATGTTGCTCCATTTATTTAACTTTGTATTTATTATATTGTGTATTCAATTTTCAATGTACATAGAGGTATAAAAATATCCCTCTATATATAAAGGAGTGAAACTGTATCTTGAAGTTTAAAATTTTTAACAAAAATTATTTTTTTTTAAGTTGAAATCTATAAGTATTAAACAATTTTTTGTTTTAGTTTTGTATTTTTTGATACTATATTTCATTTTTTAACATAATTTTTAATTTTTTTAATATACTAATCTTTTTTGTATGTACTTTATAAAATTCACAATTAAATTCTTTTGCTAATTCTCTTTCTGTTTTTGCTTTAAAAAATATGTCTGTTATAATTTTAAATTCTTCATCATTCAATTTAGACAATGCCGTATTTAATTTATCTATCATAAGTTTTGTTATTATGTGTTCTTCTAAATTAAATTCACAATCAATTACCATATCCTCAATACTTATTTTATTTCTTTCATATTTTTTAAAATATTTTTCTTTTTCTGTGTATTTCCAATACTCAGTATAAATTTCTTCACTTACCTCAATTTTCTCTGTAATCTCATTTTTATATTTTTTTACATAAATATATTTTTTATTATTCATTTTTACCTCCAAATTTCTTTACTTAAATTTTTATTTTCAAAATTAAGTAGAGAAATAAGGTGGACTTCTTATTTTATATAGTTTTAGTTTTTTTATAAAAAAAAAGTAGACAAATAATAAAATTATGTCTACCCATTCTAAAAGCATTATTAAATTAAAAATATAAATTAACATTTTTACACAAATACTCCAAAATTTATATTAATTCTATTTATGTCTATAATATCATAATTTTTTAGTATTTTTTTGTAAAAATATGCAAAATATTATCTTTTTGTTTTAAATTATGTAATTTTTTAAGTATTAAAAAAGAAGATAGTTAAAACTATCTTCTTTTTTAAACTATATCCACTTATTACTAACTTCAAAATCAATATTTGTTTGTAGTGCCTCAAAATGTTTTTTACCACATTTTATCTTTAAATTTTCTTTAATTCTTAAATCATAACTATTTGTACTGCCTTTAGTTTCTATAACAAAATAAAGTTTTTCTGTGTTATTTTCTTGCTTATAAACTGCCCAGTCTGGGTTATAGCTACCAATAGGTGTATCTATTTTAAACCTTGATGGAAATTTAAAAAACATTTTTACACTAGGGTCATTATCTAGAGCTTTAGCAAAACTTTTTTCTATTGTTTCACTATCATAAACTACATAATCATAAGGTGTTTTATTATGTTCAATTTTAAGTGCATTTTTATCTAAATAAGCAATTATTTCACTTGTATCAAAAACTTCTTGTATATAATATTCTTCATCTTCATTTTTTATATAATATATACCATCAATAATAGTTTTAGCTTGTACTTCTTTTAAAATATCAATTACTTGTTCTGTAAATTTTATAGGGTCATTATAAATTTCATTTAGTCTACCACTTTCATAAAGCACCTCTAAGACTAAATTTATATGTACAGAAGATTTTTCAGCTATTTCCCATAAATTTTCTAAAGTCAAATCATATTCTTTATTATCTATATTTGTAAATTGTTTATTTTTTTCTTGAGAAAAAACACCGTCTTTTTCTACATTAATATCTGCATTTGTAGTTTCAATTCTAACTTTATGTATTGTAGGCATTTCTTTTAACTTTTGGATACATTCTTTTTTATATGTTTCTTCATCTAGTTTAAATCTATATTTTGTTTTATATTTTACTTTTTCCCATAACTCTAAAAATTCTGGACTTACTAATACTTGTTTATTTAACTTAACTAATACTTGTTTATTAGCATTATTAATAGGTAATTTCATAGTAGATTTTATAACAATATTATTTATATTATTTTTAGCATTTTCAAATCTTTCTGGTAATTTTAAATTACCTGTTTCTAAATCTTGTTTCAAAGTGGTAGTAACTTGTCCTTTATTATCAATATATTTATTATCTTTAAAAGATTTAAAGATTTCTATTGCGTCATCTTCTGTTGTTGTTTTTTCTTCTTTAGTAATTTTTTCATAGGTAATATTAGTTAATACTTCTGTATTAATATTTTCAATTTTTTGCTGTGTAAATATAGTTTCAACTTCTTTTTTAACATTTTCAAATTTTTCTGGAATATTAAAAAAATCATCTTTTATATCATTTTTAATTTTTTCAGTATCAACATTACCTTTATTGTCAACGTAACCTACTTTTTGAAAATGATTTAAAATTTCAGTAGCTTCTTCATTTTTTATATTAACTTGTTCTATAATAGTCTGTTCATAGGTAATACCTATAAAAGAAGTTATATCAATGCTACCAAATTTTAAGCCAGTTTCTTCTTCAATTTCTTTTTGCAAGTTTTTAGCAAAGTCTTCAAAGCTTTCATTAGCTATAATGTGCAATATATTAATATTTTTATCTTCTATACGTTCTCCATCTTGATTAACACATAGCCTTAAGCCTCTACCTATTTTTTGTCTTGCACTGAATTTTGATTTTTGTTCGATAAGAGTACAAACTTGAAAAACGTTAGGATTGTCCCAGCCCTCTTTTAAAGCACTATGAGAGAAAATAAATCTTAAAGGACACTCAAAGGATAATAAATACTCTTTATCTTGCATAATAGTTTTATAAGTATTTTCATCTTCATTGCTTTCCCCTTTAGTATTTTTTAAATTACCTTTTTTATCTTTAGAAAAATAACCGTTATGTATCTTGTATATTGGCTGTGTAAATCTTTCCTTTAATATTTCATATTTAGGCAAGTTTATAAGCTCTGTATAACATTCTTCAAACATTTGAGCGTATATACCTTTTTCTCCATTATCCAACCTATAATTATTTACTCTATCAATAAAAAATAAAGATAAAACTTTTATTCCTAAATCTGTATAAATAAGTTCTTTTTCAAGGTGTTGCTCAATAGTACGTTTAATTTGTTCTCTTTTTATTAAATTTTCGTCTATATCTCCTATTGCTTTGCCTAATTTTAAAGTTTCAGTATTAGCAAATTCTATATGCTCATTATTTTCAGTACAATCTATATTTGTAATTATATAGCCGTTGTATTCTGGTCTATTAGTAATAAGTTCTAAATCGTCATTTTGCTTTAGCGTTTTTTTAGTTCTTGTAATCTTCCCATTTTTTAATATATCTAGTTCTAATTTAGCTTTAAAGTTTATACCACCAGTTACACCATTCTCCATAGATACATCTAAAAGTTTTAAATAAGGTGTATTAAAATCTTGTGAAGAAGAAACACTAGCAACAGAAATGCCCTTAACTATACCCATTTGAAAAGCATCAACTGGTGTTAATCTATAAATTAGATTAATTTTTTCTCTATGTGTAGCAGAATATTTTAAAATTGCTAAAGGGTTAAGAGAGTTTATAGCATCTTTAGATTTTTCTGTATTATCCACTGATTGAGGCTCATCTATAATAACAATAGGGTTAGTTTCTTTAATATATTCTATTGGAGTTCTAGCTAATTTGTCATTATCTTGATTTATAATATTTTCATCTTTTTTAAAAGCGTCAATATTTATAATCATTATTTCAATATTATTAGAGGTAGCAAAGCTTTTAACTTGATTTAATTTACTAGAATTATAAATAAAAACATTGTAATTTACGTTATATTTTTTAAGCTCATCTTCCATTATTTGAAAAGACTTAAACACACCTTGTTTAATAGCAATACTTGGTACAACTATAATAAATTTTTTAAAGCCATATTTTTTATTAAGTTCAAAAATAGTTTTTGTATAAGTATAAGTTTTACCTGTGCCTGTTTCCATTTCTATGCAAAAAGTGTTGTTTTGTATATCATTTGTAGTTTGCAACATATTTTGTTTTTGTACTCTTTGCATATTTTCAAGTATTTTTTCGTTAGGTATATTTATGTAATTTAAGCTAATATCATTAGCTATAAAAGTCATTTGAGTGTCATCATTGTTATATGTTGTGGTATAATCTTGTTTGTTTTGTCCATTAAATAAATTTACAACACTTTGAATAGCTTGTTTTTGAAATGATTGTTCTTTAAATTTAATTTTCAATTTTTCAACCCTCCTTATAAAAACCAGTAGATTTTATTTCTACTGGTTAAGATTAAGTTTATAAATAAGTTTTAGCTTCTTCTTCTGTTAAATGATAATCCTTCATTATTCTTTTTACTATTTCATTATTAGGTATATTAAATTCTTTTAGGAGTTTAATACCTTCTTTTAATCCTTCTTTTACGCCTTTTTCAAAGTTTTCTTCAGCTATTTCTTTTTCTCTCATTAAAAGTGTCATATACTCTTGCCTCCATTCTTTGTTATCTTTTATTTTCTTTATTTTTTCATCTATTTTTTCTATAAATTTATTATCATCTTTTTCGCCGTTTAAATACTTTAAAAATGATTTTATATTTTTATCTTTTTCTTCATTAACTGCTTTTGCATTAAAAAATATTTTATATGCTTCGTCTTTTAGCTCTAGCTCTTTTTTATCTTTGCAATAATATCTAAATTCATATTTAGGTAGTTTTTCTCCAAAAGGGTCAAATGTACATATAAATATTACATAACTTTCTTTTAATTTTTTATATGTTTCGCCTTTTTCTATTGTATCTAAATCTATAAGCCCTTGATAGTATCTACTTCTTTTGGCTAAATCTTTTTTATTTACCACTTGCATTTCTATGTTGTATATTTTATTATCTGCTTCTACATATACATCTAGCCTTATGCTTTTTGCGTCATATTTTATATTTATAGTTTTTTGTTCTTGTATATATTTTATGTCTTTTATTTTTATGTGTAGTAAGTTTTCTATTATTTCTTTACATATTTCTTTATCAGTCATTAATTTTGCAAATATAAAATCATTACTTATAGTCAAATCTTCCCACTTTTCAATGTCCATTATTAACTCCTATATTTATATTTTATCATAATTTTTATAAAAATTCTACTTCTATTTGTCCGTAAGAAAACTCTTTACTAATAATATGTTTAGCAGTTACCATTTCTGAAGTATCTTTAAATGCTTTTCTACTAAAAATTATTTTAGCTGGAGCGTATTCGATAGCTTTTTCTATAATTTCAATAGGGATATTTTCCTCAAAACTAATCATAACTAAACAATCTTCACTTATGTAATAAAATTTATAGTCATCTATATCTAAACTATAAATTTTTTCTGTTAAAGGAAAGCCATTTTTTATAAGTATTTCAAAAATAGCCTCTACTTCTGTTCTTCCATTTACAAGAGTTTTAGCATTATTTAAAAATTGTTGTAAATCTTCTTCTGTTGTTAAATGTACATTCCACCTATTAAAGTTTGTACTATCTAGCTTAAACACCCTAAAGCCTATATCTAAATTTTCTGTATTTTCCATTTCTTCTTTTATTTTAGCTCCAGCTCGTCTAATACGTTCTTTACCTATTTCACATATATTTTTATAACCGTTTTTGTAAGCCTCTGTTTTTTCATCACATAATTGTGGTAATTGAACCATTATATATTTACGGTTACCACCGTCTTCTGCATTAAGTTGCATTACTGCGTGAGCAGTTGTTGCCGAACCACTGAAAAAGTCTAGTATTATATCATCTTTATCCATTTTTATTATATCTATAATTATTTTTATTAACTTTGAAGGTTTAGAATTTTGAAATATACCTTTTCCGATTAATTCAGATAATTCTTTATTAGATTGTCTTGTACTTCCAAATTCTGAAAAACTCCAAAATGTCTTTGGTGGCATTCTATCTCCTACTTCACTTAAAAATGTCTTTTTCTGGGGTACTTTTTTTCCTGTTGGGTCTAAATAAATTCTATTATCCATTTCTAAATTTTTTAGTGTTTCTTTAGAAAATCTAGGATATGTACCTTTTGGAGCTTCCCATACTTGTCCATTAGAAAATATATATGTATATAAACTAGCCTCTGTACCACTTTTAGCGTGTAAAGGTGTTAAAAGATATTTACCTCTTTCATCATTATCATAATTTCTATAATATTTTTCTTGCTTTTCACCTTTTTTAATACCTTGTATAACTAATTTTTCAATGTTTTTTGCATAACATATAATATACTCATTATTATCTGAAAAATATTTTGCATCATTTTTTATTGTATCTAAACACTCCCAAGATATTTGGGTTACAAAATTATTCTCCCCAAAAATTTCATTACACATTTTTTTAAGGTTGTCCACCTCATTATCATCTATGCTAATAAAAATAACACCATCATCTTTTAAAAGAGTATGGGCAAGCATTAAACGAGGAAATATCATATTAAGCCAATCTGTATGGAAACGCCCACTTGTTTCTGGGTTAGATTTACCTGTGCTACTTACTATATTTTTATAATTTGCAAGGCTATCTTTGTAATTATCTTTATATACAAAATCATTTCCTGTGTTATATGGTGGGTCTATGTATATCATTTTAATTTTGTTGTAATAGCCTTGTTGCAATATTTTTAATACCTCTAGGTTGTCCCCCTCTATGTATATGTTTTGGGTATCATTAAAATTTACACTTTCACTTTCACAAGGTAATAATGTTGCTCTTGTTCTCTCCCTTGCTACTTTGTAACATTCGTTTTTACCTTTCCACGTAAACTCATATTTTTCAAAATCTTTTTCATCATATTCACCTAATATATTTAATAATTGGTCTATCTTAACCTTGCCCTCAACTACACACTGTGGAAATATGCTTTTTAATTTCTCTATATCCTCTTTTACAATGTCCTTTGAATAACCGTCCATTTTTCAATCTCCTACTTTACAAATTATAACTTTTATTATATAATTAATTTAGGTAAAATTAATTTTTTAAATTTTTTCAAACCTAATAGCATAATTAAATACTATTAGGTTAAACTTCTTAAGTTAAAGTAATAGCACTTAATTGTGCTATTACTTTTTAAAGTTTTTTAATCTTAATATTATTGATATAATCGTTGTAATAAGATTTAATGTTAAAAGTATTATCATTACTTTTTCAAATGTAGTCATTTTTTATATTCTCCCTTTACAAATTATTTCTTTTATTGTATAATTAAATTAACAAAAGGCAATTAGAATTGCCAACAATGTTTTATACTATTTTGATTTTAGTAATAGCACGAAACTTTGCTAGGGTTGGGTGCTATTACTTTTTTATGTTGTTAATAAGTAATACAACAAAATTTAGTATAAGAAATAATACTACTATTGTTTCATATGTACTCATAACATCACCTCCTATCTTTTTAAGATAGAAGTTCACCTCCTCTGTTTTATATTTATATTAATCAGTATAAGTATAAAACATTGTTGGTTGTAAGTAACAACACTTACTGTTCTAATTGCCCTTTTTTATTTTACTACATTTTTTTATTGTTTACAATATTTTTCACAAACTTTTAACATATTTCTACAATAAATACTCTTTCAAAATTTACTTCAAATTTTTCTTTTTCCTTTAAGTTTTCAATACTATTATTATAATTATTTTCAAGTCTTATTTCATCTAAAAATAAATCTTGTTCTAGTTTTTTAAGCTCCTTTTCTTTTAAATTTATTTTTTTATTAATGCTTAACTTTTCAATTCTATTAATAGGTTGATTAAGTTGTTCTTTTAGTATATTTAATTCTGTTTTTAGATTATTAATATTACTTTTTAACTTTAATTTTTGTGTTTTTAAATCTTCTTTTATTATATTTTCTTTTATACCAGCCTTTTTTGTTATTTTTTCTATAAACATTTTTTTATACTTTGATTTATCTAAATGTTTTTCTAATTCTTTTATATTTTCAATGTTTATGTAATCTAATTCTTCTATTTGTTCTATATCTAAAGTCATTATTTCCCCACATATTTCATTTGTTAATATTGTACCTGTTTTAGTAATTCCTATAAGCTCACAAAATAAATCATTTACAAAATGTATGTTATTTTTTAATTTATACCCTAAAATATAACAAGGCTCTATATTTTCCTTAACTTTAATTTTAGCATATCCTTTTAACTTGTTTAGCTTTATTTGAAAGTCAAGTAACAATTTTCTTGTAATATTACTTGTAAATGTTAGATAATTATGGTGGCTTATTCCTATGTTCCTATCATACATACTATATTTTATTTCTTTTTCTACTGCCGTTTGATATATGCTTTTAGGTATAGATTTTTTTATTATACTTATTGTTCTTGTTTCTTCATCACATTTAAAGCCTTTTTCATCTTCAAGAACAAATTTTGCAAGCTCCCATATAACATTATTTATAAAATCATTTTTATATTTTAAATAGGCTGTATTTATTGTATATTTTTCTTCTATTTCTTTGTTAAATACATATTTTACTATTGTTTCTGTATTATCTAATAATTGTATATTTTCTTCTCTATTATCTTCTAATATGTTATTATATTCTTGTTCTATTTCTTCTTTAGTTCGTAAATTTATTTCCATATCTTCAGAAAAATCTATAACAGTATCTGTCATTCCCATTATACTATTAAATTGTTTTAACCTTTTGTTTATAAGCTCCATTAAACGAATATCATAAAAATTATTTTCATTAAAAAAGTTTACAACTAATACATCAAATGCTTGTCCTTGCCTATGACACCTACTTATACGTTGCTCTAACTTTAACACATTATAAGGTAAATCATAATTTATTACAAAACAACAAAAATCTAAATTAAAGCCTTCTGAAGCTATATCTGTTGCTATTAATATATCAAATTTTCTTTTAAAATCGTCTATTATTTTATAATCACGACTATTGTCCCCATTAAACCCCAAAACTTTATATTTACCCTTTAAAACATTATATAAATATTGCTGTGTTGCCTTACTTTCTGTAAATATAATAGCTTTTTTATTAGCTCCTACTTTTTTTAAACTATTAAACCCATTTTTTAATATTAATTGTAATTGTTTTGTTTTATCACTAGATTTTATACTTTTTGTAAACTCTAGCATTGTTTTTAATTTCTCTAATTCTTCATTACAATTTTCTATACTTTCAGCTCTTTTTATTACATTTTCAAGCATATTTGAAAAGCTATTTACAGATGATGATAAGTTTTTAGTAAACATTAGTGTTAAGTCGTATAGCTCCATTTTAGGAAATATCTTTTTATTTTCCATTTGTAAGTAATTTTCTATCATAGCATATAACTTTTCTTCTTTAGTATTAAAGTTATATTTTATCATCTTTATTACTCTATTTGGTATTTTTACATAGTGCTTTACTTGGCTTTTTAATGTTCTAAAACAATACTTATTTACTTCATTTAATAGCTCTGTATAATTTTCTTCTTTTTTGTAATACCTTTTAAAAAATGTATCTTTATCTATTCCATTAAAAGCATTTTCATCTATAAATTTTATAACACCATATAATTTTAATATATTTATTTCAAATGGTAATGGTGTTAATAATAGTTTAAAGCTATTTCTTACACACTCTCTTAAATTATTAATATATTTATTTTTATCATTGTAAAAGCTACCTACTCTCTGTGCCTCATCAAATATAACTATATCAAAGCTAGCTTTTCTTAATAAATCAAATTTGTTGTTTAAATACTCGTATGTTGTCAATACTACTTTATCATTAAACATATTTTCTTCTGGCTTTTCTTCTCCAGTTAATACTTTATAATCTAATGTTAAGTTATAAGCAATAAGCTCATTCCATTGTCCTATTAATGATAACGGTGTAACTATTAATATTTTCTTACCCTCTATATAATTTTGTGATATAAAAATCATAGATGTAAATGTCTTTCCAAGCCCAGCCTCATTGCCTAGTATTAACCCTTTTTCATTGCTATCTAGTGCAAACATTGTTTCAGCTATTTGATGTGGATATACTTTCATAGCAGAAGATGAAAAAGTAGGGATTAATCTGTCATATCCTTTACTGGTTATTAATTTATTAATTTCCGATATTTCATAAAATATATGATACTTACTCTTTCTTAACATACCAAAATCTCCCAAAATTCTTTCTATACACAATATTATACAAAATTTATAGATTATTTTCTACATATTTTTGAACTACATATTACTTCTTTTTCAATTTTATATATTGTTAAATTGTAAGTTAAAGGGGAGGTAAAAATGAACTGGGGTGTAGTCCATATTTCCATAATTTAGTACACAACTAATATTTTTGATTTTTTTAAGTACATCATTTTTAAAATTTTTATATTTAAAATTTGCAAGAGTTTTTACAATCTCTATAATAGTTAAGTTTTTAATAATTTTTATAGGCATACTTTCCTTAAGGCATACCTTATTTTTAACTTTTCCTTCATCTTTTTTATTAATTTCTGTGCTTATTTTATCTTCTGTTATATTATTTTGTGTACTTTCTTCTTTTTGTTCTTCAAATATTTCTAAAATTTCTTTTTCTTCTTTAACCTTTTCTACTTTTTCTACATTTTTAAGATTTTCGATATTTTCTACATTGATAATATATAGGTTAGATGTTTGTTTACCTGTTGTATCTAAAAATCTTTCTATCTTTTCAATAAAGCCTGTTTCTACAAGGTTATTTAAAGCTCTTTTTGTTGTAGAAACAGATATATTCAAGTCTTTAGATATAGTTTTGATACTAGGAAAACACACTAAATCTTTGTTTGCTCTATCTAATAAATATAATATTACACTTAAAGCTCTACTTTTTAAATTGCATTTATATAACATATTTTTAATTTCAAATTTTTCCATAATTTTATCTCCTTTATTATAAATAATTAATTCCATATACTCCAAAAAGCTCCACCAGCACCAGCACCTTTTCTAGCTTCATTCATTATTAAGTCTATATCAAATGATTGTTTACTCCTTTTGTAACTTGCTGGGTCTGCTACAAGTATTTTACCATCACTTGTTATTCCTCTTAATACGATAAAGTGTCCACTATTTGTAAATGTCCCTTTACTCATTAAAGCTACTACTAATTTACCATTATTAAGGGCATCTACAACCTTCCCCTTATCATTTCCTAACCCCTCTACATTTAAACCAAAAGCCTTTGCACAGTTTGGTATTAAGCTATGATAAGAACCACTCCCTTTAGCATAATATCCATTTTCAACGCTCCAGTTACACATATAAATAGGGTCATAAATTTGTCCTGTTAAACTAGATACTACAATAGCCATAGATGTTGGCCCACAACCGTGGGTGCCAACTTTATCCACTCCATACAACTGATTTTTATACTTTTCATCTAGTTGATTGAAATAAACTACATTTACTGCACTATCAGTAAAAACTATATCGCCATATTCTTGCCCTTCGGCGTCTATGTAGTCTTTATCATAAATACCTATCGTTTGGTTATATCCATAATCTTTTTGAAATTGCTCTATTGCTAATATTTCATCTCCAAAAATAAATTCTTTAAACATATCCAAAGGATTTGTTATTAAGTATAAAAAAAAGGCTATTAACATTAATAGCCCTGTAACAATAGACACTATAAATATTAAAGCCTTTTTCCTTTTTTCTTCACTTATTGTTAATTGAATTAATATTTTTATTGCTAATTCTTTCAATAATTAATTCCCCCTTTTTAATATTATAATTTAATAAAAATTAATAGTTTTTAATGTTTCTGTGTCTAATAAAATTAAAGGTTTATTTTTTTGTAAAGCTATATCTAGTAATTCATTTAATTTATAAATATTTTTTAAATTGCAAACAGCAAAAATAGTATTAGAATTATTTATTATTTCATTATTTACTTCCTTAAAGCAATCTTGTTTATATTCTTCTTCTAAATATGCCTTTACATTACACTTTTTAAGTAGATTTTTATATCTTTTCTGGTATTTAACAGTCCAACTGTTTTCTCTATTTTTGAATGGTAATATACTGTATAAATATATTTCTTTAGGAAAATGTTTTAACAAATTTGATATAATTTCTCCACACCATAAACTTGTGCCTAATTCACAGTTTGTTATAAATGCCCTCGTTTCATAATTAAAATAAATTTCAAGCATTATATCTATTAATTTTGATATTAATTTTTTATGTCTATCTTCTCCATATTCATCTTCTAATAAGTCATCTAATTCAATTCCTAAAATACCATATATTTTAAAATCTCTCATTGTATAATTCCTTCTTTCAAAACAAATAATAAAAGTTTAATTATAATCTATTATATATTAATTTCCTTTTGAGTGCAAATATTTTCATTTTAATTGTATGTGATTTATATTTGTTTTATAATACCATTTTATATATTAATGGAGGTGATATTTTTGTATAAAAATTATATTAATAACTTTTCTAAAAATTTAAAGACAAGAAGAAAACAACTCGGCTTTACTCAAGAAAAGCTATGTGAAAAATTAGATATTTCTTATAGTCATTATGTAAAACTTGAAAATGGAATAAATGCTCCATCTTTTGAAACGCTAATAAATATATCAAATGTATTAAATATATCTATTGATAGTCTTATATTTAAGTCTGTTGATAATAATGATATTAAGCTAGATAACTTATTTAGTAAAGTTTCTGACTATGACGAAGAAAAGCTAAAAATAATTAAAGAATTTATAAACTTTCTACTTGAAACAAAAGATAAAAGTTAGTTTATAAATCTTAACTTTTATCTTCCACCACTCTTGCCCATATATTCAAGCTTATACTCTGGTATTGTAAAGTTTATATGTAACCTTTTTGCTCCAGCCATAAACAAGGCGTGTCCTCGTTTTTTAGCTAGTAGTAAATCTTGCTCTGCTTCTGTTAAATCATATAGTTTAGTTGTTTCTTTTAAGTTTTGTCCATCTGTTCCCATAAGTATTTTATAGGTTGGTATATCCAAAAGTGCTTGTCCATATTGTTTTATGTTATCACTTAAAAAATCTACTACACTATGTGATATTACTGCCAAACTTCCCTCATACTTTCTAACTCTTTTCATCATATTTCTTAAATACACAAGTGATTGAGGTACTTTTTCATCTATCATTAAATAGCTTTCATCACATATTAGCATTATTTTTTCATTTCTATTTTTACATATCTTTTCCCAGCAATAAGTAAGTATATTAAAATATTGTGTCCTTTTCACACTATCTGATGTACCTTGTAAGCCGTTTGTATCAAAACATATAAAGTTAGAATTATCTTCAACTGTTGTATGTCCATTCCATATAAAGCTATCACTACCATTAGCTATATCTGATAATAAAATAGATATTTCTAATAGTACATTATTTTTGCTTATTTTTAATTCTTCTACTATTAGATTATATAAATCTTTAAATGTAGGAAAATCTTCTGAATTTAACCTTGATACATCTGTATTCCAGTCTATACCAAAATTTTTATATAACTTAACCAACATATTTTTTAAAATAGCCATTTGCATATCTGTTAAAGAGCTATTATATAAACTAAAAAATATTTCTAAATTTTTTATATGTAATGCTAAATCGTTTATACCATTATCTTCTTTAAATAGCTTGTCTGTTTCGTCCTCATCATCTTTAGGAAGTGGTCTTATTTGCAATGGATTTATTTTTCCTTTTGT
This sequence comes from uncultured Clostridia bacterium, assembly GCA_944376805.1. Taxonomy (GTDB): domain Bacteria; phylum Bacillota; class Clostridia; order Lachnospirales; family CAG-274; genus Tyzzerella. The sequence continues at coordinate 12,764 of CALWDX010000070.1, read as the reverse complement.
TCCACCAACTGCATTTATAAGGTTTCCACCTAAATTTTTGCATAAGTCTTTATATTCGGACTCTGGGTCTATACAAATTATTTTAGTATTATTCATATATTCACTAATTATTAAGTGTTTTATAACAGTAGATTTACCAACACCACTATTCCCCATTATTACAATGTTTGAATTTGTCCTATCGCTTTCTCTTTTCCATATATCTGTTATAACAAGTCCTCCATTACTATCTACCCCTAAATAATAACCAGAACCATCATTAAAGCCACTTCTAGCAAAAGGAAAGCCACCTACAAATGTTGATATAGGTACTATTTTCTGTAATATATTTTCTATTTTTTCCTTATTAGTAAAAGTAGGGTAAATGTGTTTAAATAATTCCTTTTGTAAGTTAGGTATAGCTCTCATTTTACATTTTAACACACTTATTATACTTTCTGAACGTCTACAAACTCTCTTAAAATCTTGCTCCTCCCTTGACATTGTAGCTACACAAATAGTCATAAGTGCTACTGTTTCATTTTCCCTATCTATTTGTGCAATTATTTTTTCTCCATCTTCTGCTGATTTTTCTGCCCTTTGTCTAGTCAAAGCATCTTTTGAAGATTCTGCTAAACTCCTATCGTATGTAATATTTCTTGATATAGCCGTTATTAAGTTTGTATTATCAACTGGCTTTATACCTATTGTTACAACTGTATTAGGTATATTTGTTATTTTAGATAACCATTCGCTTTTTACCTTGTTAGGATACTTTATAATACCATAAATTTTTGTAAAACTTTCTCCTATATGTAAAGTATTTTTATTAAACCTTAAACCTATTGGTGTTAATATATCAAGCATTGGGTTAGTTTGTTTTTTCTTGTTTTTTATATTTATTTTTTTAGTCATTTTATTCTCCTTAATCTTGTATTATTGGTATATCTTTTGTAAAATCACTATCTTCTAAATGTGCATAGTAAGGGTTATTTATTAAATTGATAAATCTCATTATTTCCCTTTGATTTAATATTTCACAACCTATATTGTTTATAGTAAACTTTTCTGAAAGTAACATAGCTTTCCTGTATATTTCTTTTTCAATGCCCTCTTGATATTTTTCCCATATAACTAAATAAAATTGCCTTTCTACTATATCTCCACTTAATGCAAAATTGTTCATTTCAATAATCTCTTTCTTTAATAATTCTTTTTGGTTATCATTAGAAAACTTTATCATTTCTTGCATATTTGATATGATAGGACTTATATCAACAGGTCTTGATACTGCTATAAATTTAAAAGGGTATTGTATTTCAGATAACTCTGCCGTTAAAGATTTCATCAAGGCTTCTTTTTCACTTTTACTATATAAATCTATACTTATACTGTCTATCCTTAAATACATCATTATATTACCCTCATTAGTATATAAATACTTATCATTTATATCTTTTATATTTATAAATTCTTGGGCTGTTTCCTTATCAAAGTCTTGTTCATCTTTATATTTTTTATTTGTAGAATTATTTATGTAAAGTATCAAAATACTTCCACCTATAATTACACTTGTTAATATTATTATTGGTACTATTAATGTTTCCATTTTTCCTCCTTAAAATAAAAAAGTAGATTAAAATTAATATACTTCAAATAATCATTTATGTTATATATTTTTATATTTTTATCTTTAGCACGATTAAATGTATAAAGCGTTCCTCCTCTTATAGTTTTTTCTCTTAAATAACATATACAATAATCACTATTTTCTAAAAGTTTGTCGTTTCTTTTTAGCATACAATCTTTTGTGTATTCTTCAGATACATACATAATTTTATCTGCATTTTCTAATACTATATTATATAATTCTTTGTCTTTTTCATTCCATTTTAAATGTTGATTTTTACAAGGTAATATTAAAATTAACTTTATATCTGAGTATTTTTTCTTTAACTCTAAAATACATAATGAGCATATAGTATCAAAGCCTATTGCACCACCAACCTTAAAATACACAACATTTTGTTCTAATATAAGATTTTCTATACAATTTTTAATTAAATTATAAATATTATTATAGTCTTTTTCTAATATATTTCTATGTCCTGTAAAACAACAACTTTTATATATCATAATTTTTCTCCTATAAATTTTTGTTTTAATAATACTACAACTTAAAACTAAAATCAACTATTAGCTTATATTATAATCTTATAGCTTATTTAATAAATTTATTAATACATTTAAAATTAAAACATTAAACTGTAAACGGAGTGATTTTTTTGAAAAATTTTTCAAATATTAGTATAGGCGAGAGAATAAAAACACAACGTCAAAAACTCAATTTAACTAGGGAGAGCTTTTCTGAAAAGATAAATATATCTCCTCAATTTCTAGCAGAAATTGAAAACGGTAAAAAAGGTATGTCTATTGAAACTTTATATAAAATATGTGATACATTTAATATTTCATCTGATTATTTGCTATTTGGTAATTTACGTATTTTAAATTCTGAAAATAGAATATATAATCTTTTAAAAGATAATAACCACTATGAAGATGTTGAAAGTATTTTGATATGTTTAGATAAAATAACAAAAGGTAAATAAATAGTGTTATAAAAGGCTAGAAAAAATTTTTCTAGCCTTTTAATTTATTAATAACCTGTTTTAGGCAATTTACCATCAAATGTTGGTGTTGTGCTTATTACTGTTGTTGTAAATCTATCTTCGTGTTTTACTGTTTGCATATCATATTTACCACCAACTGTAAGTATATTAGTAAATTGTTCATTTTTCTTAACATTACTATTTACTTTTGCATAGATAAATGGTTTTTCCACTTCCCTAAAGCCTACGCCTACTCTATCAAACTCATATTTTAAATCTGTAATATATTCATCTTTTTGTAAGCCTTTAGTTAAGTCTATTTCATATACTCTGTCTGTAAATAAGTTGTCTTGAAGAATTTTAAATTGATTATTTTTATTAGTTTTATAAGTAATTTTATATTTCATATTTTGATTAAATGTACCTGTAAATATTCTTTGTACTGTTATAGCATTTGGTAAACTTTCGTGTATATAAAATTCATCTAAAGGTACACTTGATAAATTTTGAAGATTATTAAAGTCATATCTTATTATATCTCCAGCTTTAGTTTCTTTAACTGTTGATTTTTCTCCACCAGTTTTTAAGTCAACTGATTTATTTTCTACTTCTAACTTAATAACTTCTTTATTTTCTTTTATACTTACTTCAAACTCTTGTTCATTAAGTACATAATAAGCTGGTGCTTTTGTTTCTTTCACAATGTATTCGCCGTAAGGCAATTCTTCTGTTCTAGCTATCCCGTTGTAATTAGTAACAACTCTTGTTACTTCTTTACCAGTAGCTTTTTCATATACTGTAAATTCAGCACCTTTTAAATTATCTCCATCTAATTGTCCTGTTATTTGATTATTTTTTGAGCCTATTTTATGGATTTCTATTTGTCCAAAAATTGGAGTATTAATAAATTCTACTTCTGTTGATTTACCCCATTTAAGTTCAATCATTTTTTCGCCCTCGTTAGGAATGTAACCCTCTTTAGCTTTTGTTTCTTTTACATAGTATGTTCCTTGTCCTAACTTACTTTCAAGATAGATTCTTCCGTCTTTATCTGTTGTAAATTTACCCATACTTTGCTTTTTAGCATTTAATAATTCAAATTCGACACCAGATATAGGCTTTTTAGTGCGTTCATCTATTTTTAACAAATCAAGAGTAGCAAGTGGGTAGTTTTCCCATTCAACCATTGTTTCAGTACCTACATCAATTTTAACTTTCCTTACACCTTTATCAAGTGCATATCCTGTTGGTACTGCCATTTCTTCAATTAGATATGTAGCAGGTTCAAGTTTGTTTATAAGGTTAATTTCGCCCCATTTATCTGTTACAAATTCGCCTACATTTTCGCCATTTTCTTTAGTTATTTTAAATTTAACATTAGGTATAGGCTTTCTTGTAACATAATCAATCTTTTTAAGTCTTATACTACCTAACTTGTCATTTTCAAATACAATTTGTGTATATTTATCAGACTTAACTTCTACATTTTGAACATTACTATTTAAAGCATATCCATTAGGGGCTACTGTTTCTTTAACAGTATACCAACCTTGCTCAAGTCCATTAATAGTAATCATACCGTTACTATCTGTTATATAGTTAGCTCCTATAAGCTCGCCGTTTACTTTGCGTACTTCAAATTTAGCACCTTGAAGTGGTTTAGCAGTTTTACTATCTCTTTTTAATATTTGGATACCTGCTTTTTTAGAGTTAAATATTTCTACTTTTTGTGGCTCGCCTTGTTTTAAGTGAACAAGTTTAACAGTATTATCAAGTACATAGCCATTAGGAGCTTGTATTTCTTGTACTTTATAAGTGCCAGCTTTTAAACCTGTTACAACAATAGTACCTGTTTCATCTGTCCTGTATTCGCCGATAAATTTATCATCAACAGTTGTAACCTTTATTAAAGCATTAGCTAGTGGTTGTTTTGTAGCACTATCTAATTTTACAATAGTTAAACTATCATATTTAGGGTTGAAAAATTCAAGAGTATAAACTTTTCCATTATCTACTTCTACAACTTGTGGTTTACTATTTAAAAGATACCCATTAGGAGCTTTTACCTCTTCTACAATGTAAGTACCTTTTTTAAGATTTGGCACAAGTATAGTACCATTTTCATTTGTTGTAAATAAACCGTTTCCATTGCCTACATTTTGTCTTTTACTATCTGTTACTTTAAATGTAGCATTAGCTAAAGGCTCTCTAGTTTCACTATCATATTTTTTAATTAATATGCTAGTTTTTGGAGTATTAAAAAATTCAAGGGTATGAAGCTTTCCATATTCAATATGGACTGTTTGTGGTGTATTATCTAAAACATAACCGTCTGGAGCTTGTATTTCTTGTACAACATACGCTCCAAGTGTTAAGTTTGGAATATGGATAAAACCTTTTTCGTCTGTTCTAAATAGTCCGTTGCTTGTTCCTACAACTTGCCCCTTGCTATCAGTTACTTTAAATATTGCGTCTGCTAAAGGATCTTTTGTAATACTATCCATTTTTTTAATGCCAAGCCCTGCATTTTTTCTATTTTCAAAAGTTACTGTAACTGCCGATGTATCATCTTTATTAAGCCATACTGTTTGAGCTTGCTCTACCATAACATAGCCTGTTGGTGCTTTTGTTTCTTCAATAATGTAGCCACCTGCTTTTAAGCCTGTAACAACTGCAACACCATTATGATTAGTAATTACATTTGCAATAGTCGTTCCGTGTGTACCACTAGAATTACCGTCTGATATAATACTTATACTGAAGTTTGCACCTGCTAAAGGCTCGCCTGTATCTGCGTCAACCTTTTTAATAACTATTGCGTTTTTTGCAACATTTTCAACAGTTATTTCTTTGCTTTCTCCTGCTTTAAGGTAAAATTCATAAGTGCCTGTACCTTGTATTTCATAGCCTTGTGGAGCTTCTGTTTCTTGAAGTTTGTACCAACCTTCTTTTAAAGTACCTGTTGGTATTTCAATTTTACCACGCTCATCAGTTACATAATCTCCAACCTTTGTAACTGCTCCACTTTGAGTAGTAGCATAGAAAAGGCTAAATTTAGCACCTTGTAAAGGCTCTTTTCCAACACTACCTACTTTATTAATAGTTAAATTAGGCTTTTTATGATTTTCAAATATTACTTCAACTGTTTTAGCTCCTGTTTGATTAGGTTCAAGAAAAACAAATTTTGTATTATCTTCTGATAATAAATAGCCATTTGGTACTTGTACTTCTTTAATACAATACCAACCATAGTCAAGTGTATCAAGGTTTATTTCCCCTTGTTGATTTGTAAAGTATTCGCCAACTTTTTCTATAAGTCCTTGTACTGTATTGTTTTCGGCTCTGTATATTTCAAATTTTGCCCCTTGTAATGGAGCTTTAGTTTCTATATCTCTTTTAATTACTTTTAAGCTAGGCTTTTTACTGTTTTTTATAGTTATTTCATTAACTCTGTTATTTTCAATAACTATTGTTCTTTCTGTTTTATCTAAAATATAACCATTTGGTGCTTGTATTTCAGTTAAAATATAAATACCTGTTACTAAATCGGTGGTAGTAGCTACGCCGTCTACTGTTTCATCTGTAAAATATTCTGTACCACTTGTTGTATGTTTAAGTTTAAATCTAGCACCATTTAATTTTGCCCCTGTTTCACTGTCTATTTTAGTTATTTGTAGGCTTGTTTTAGGTTGATTTTCATAAGTGATAGTTGTTTCTTCGCCCCATTTTAAAATGGCTACTTTTGTTTCATTTGATAAAATATAACCATTAGGAGCTTTAACTTCTTTTATTTCATAGCTACCTTGTTTTAAGTTGTTAATAGTTATCGTTCCATCTGCCCCTGTTGTAAACTCTTGTTCATAGTTAAATAACGGGTTAGATACTTTTAAAACTGCACCTTCAAGTGGTTGTCCTGTAATTGCGTCTACTTTTTTAATTTTTAAACTACCATAAGGGTTATTCATAAATCTAACTTGTGGATATAGTGTAGCATCTTGTTGGCTCTCAACTTGTACTGTTTGAGAATTTTGCCCTAAAGCTAAATCAAAGTTAGGTGGTGGGGTAATTTCTGTTATTTCATATGTACCTACATTAATGTTTGATATTTCAATTACACCGTCTTTACAAACAGCCTTACCACCATTTGGAAGTGGTATCTCTGCACTATTGCTTGCTTGTATTTGCACATTAAAGTCGTATACACCTTGAGATATACCTCTTATTTTAAATATAGCACCAGGCACAAGCTCATTTGTTTTTGCGTTATATTTAAGTATTTTTAGTCCACCTTTTTCTGTTCTTGTTGTTGTAGTGGCAGTTGTTGTTTCTGTTGAACTTTCTACTGTTGAATTTTTTATCCAACTAATACTATTTCTAGCGGTCGCATTACCTGTTGTAATGGCTACATAGTCTTGTAAAGTAGAATTAGTATTTCTTGTTTTATATCCTACTTGCATACCGCCACCAAAAAATTTAGCAGTATAATCTACTGTATATTTATTACTTGTTATAACACTATCGGCAGTAGCTTTATCAAGAACAATAGTTATAGTATCTGTTTTTCTACTAGGTTTTTGAATTAATATACCCTCGTATTGTTGTCCATCTATTTGATGCGTACCCCAGTTAAGTCTTGTACCTTTTTCATCTACACCATCATAAAATTGTATTTTTGTATCTCCTGTTGCCCACTGCTTTATTTTAGGGTCATCAAACTGTAATAATGCGTGGCTATACTCTATATCACTATTTAAAGTAATAGTTAGTTTATATGTATCTCTATTAACTTTCATTGTGCCGTCATTTTTATTATTATCTTTAAAGTTAATAGTAGCAATACCTTTTGTTTCATCATAATGGTTATCCATACCTTTTGCATAAATTTCTTTTGCTACATTTATTATTTTTTGTGCGTTAGCGTCATTACTTTTAGTTGGAAACCAACGTGTAGTATTCCAATGGTCGCCGTTAAACTTAACACCTTTTTTATTTTTATATTCTCCAGTTTTTTGAAAAATAAGGTGTTCCATAGCAATTAATGTAGCATAATATTTATCTTCTTCAGTTAAGTCATTGTAACCAGCAACATTATATTTATTGTGTGGGTATCCAGCAACTGCAATACCTAAAAGCTGTCTATCAGTAGCTGTTAAATTACTATCTACTTTAACTGTTGTTCTGCCGTTTTCTTTAGCTCCTGCATAAAAAGGGGATATACAATAAGCAACTGCATTAGGGTCATTATTTTCTCTTGTAATATAATCTATTAATGCGTGATTAGTAGCTCCACTTTCATCTCCTTTAAAGCTAACACTTGCGTCTGCACCTTTATCTCCACCAACTAAAGTTAATGTTTTATCTCCATTTTTAAGTGTTTTAGGTTGTATTGTTGGTAAAATAGGTACTTTAACAGTTAAACCTGTTTCACTATTAAAACTTTCTTTTAGAAGTTTTACATTAGTATCACTTTTTTCTGTTGTTTCTATATTTGTATTTATAGTGTTATTGTTAATGTTGTTATTTTTGCCTAAGTTATTATCTGTATTGGGGTTAGAATTGATAATAACTGTATCGTCTGTAATGTTATCACTTCCATTAATAACAATGTCATCATTACTGTTTATAATAGGTGGTATCTCTAAATCCCACTCATAACCAAAAACATTAATTATATTTGAAAATATCATAAAAAAACTTAATATAAATGCTACTATTCTTTTTTCAATATTTTTTTGTTGCATAAATAATTTTCTCCTTTAATATTGTTTTATTTTAAGTGTATAAAAAAAGCATTTCTTAATTGAAATGCTTTAAAAAATATTAATATATAAATTGTTGCGTCCAATAACAAGAATAATCTGAATTTATATTTTCTGCAAAGCCAACACCAATATATTTTGCATCTTCCTTTAGAATGTTTTCACGATGTCCTTTTGAATTTAACCAGCTATCAACAACTTCTTTAGGAGTTGTTTGCCCAGATGCAATATTTTCTCCAAACCAACTAAAAGCTATATTGTTAGCTCTAATTATATCTGCTGGTGCTCCTAATACTGGTGATATATGACTAAAATAATTGTTGTTTATCATATCTTGTGATTTTTCTCTTGAAAGTTTCATCAAAGTTTCATCAATTTCTAAAGGCTGTAATCCATATTTTACTCTTTCTTCATTAACTAAACGTACAACTTCTTCTTCCATAGCTCTAATTTGTTCTTCTGTAAGAGTTTCTTCAGTTTTATTTGAAGAGTTGTTTATTTCTTCTATTTTAATAGGTGTATTTTCTTCTTTAATAGGTTGTTGCACTACTTCATTATTAGTTTTGTTATTCTCTTCTTTATTAGATAAAATAGCCGTTTTTGTACTAGCTTCCCAATCTATTTTTACACCAAAAGCTAACTCTAAAGAACGAAGTGGTATAAATGTACTACCATTTTTTATTTCTGTATAGACAGGGTGTGTATTTTCTATTAACATAGAAAATTCTTCTCCATTAAGAATTAGTTTATTAGTACCGACAATAAATTTAGCAGTTGTACCATTGTAAGTTATTGTTATTTCTTTTGTGTTAGGGTTGTACTCTATGTTGCTTTCATCTATACCTAAACCAGTAGAAACAAACCTTAAAGGTATCATCATACTATCACTTGGTTGTTGTATATAGGGTGCAAAAGTTAATGTTGTATCATATCCATTAACATTAGCAACTGTGCTACCTATACTAACTTTAACAACTTGACTTTGATTTGCAAATACACTGACACAACTTAATATTATACTACCAACAATAACTCCACTTAACAAACTTTTTAAAACTCTTTTCATAAATATCTCTCCTTAAATTTAACTTATAATCATATTACCATAAGTAAACATTTAAGTCAATAATACTTTTCTGAATTTTCTGACATATTGTTTTTGTTAATCTTATTAAATTTGTGTAGATTGTACTAAAAGTCTTTTTGTAGGCTTATTTTCAATACAAGTTATCATAGTTATTCTATTGTCATTTGTATTTTCAAGGTATGAAAAATCTGTTTCTTCAATTTCTGTTTTAGTTGTAATTTTGTATGTTCTTGTCCCAAAGTTAGTACGATAAGTTACAACATCGCCAATCTTTACATTTTTTAGCTCTCTAAAATCTATTTTATAATCACGATTATGAGCCGACAAGCCAACATTTCCATTAAAAATAGGTGTTTGCGTAAAATGCCCTACTGCACTTTTCATTACTGTAAGCATTTCTTCGTTGTCCCTTGCGTCTTTAACAGGAAAATCTTTTATATTAGTTCCTTGCACTGTTAAATATCCTATTATTCCTTTAGGTAATGCAGTTGGAGTTGGTAAAGGGTTAGTTTTGTTTGTCTTAACATTTTGCGTAACCTTGTTCATATCCCAGTTGTTATACTCAAGTGCTTTTGAAAGCATTTTAACGGCTTCTGCCCTTGTTATATAAGTATTACCACTAATTAAGTTATTGTCATAAAAATCAATAACTTTACTTGCATATAAATTATTTACATCATTAAGTACCCAACTAGGTATACTTTCTGCGTCTGCATAAGGCAACTGTACTTTGTTGTACTCTTCATTTCTAACTAAATAAGAAGTTATTTTTATCATCTCAAACCTTGTTATTTTATTGTTTGGCTTAAATGTACCGTCTTTGTATCCACTTAAAAAACCATTTTCAGTAGCTTTTTTTATAGCATTTGAAAACTAACCATTACTGTCTTTAAAGTTTACATCTTCAAACTTTAGATTTATATTAAAACTTGATAATATTTGAGCTATTTCTGCCCTTGTTATAGTGTTATTAGAGCGAAAGGTATTATCTTCATAACCTTTTATATAGCCTTTATCAACAAACTTCTGTATGTATTCTCTGCCTTTAACATTTGAAATATCACTAAAACTACTAGCAAAAACATTTGAGTTTATAGCACCTGCAAATATCATCGCAAGTAGAAAAGTCTTTTTGGTATTGTTATTAAATTTCATATTTTACCCCCTAAAATGTTACATCAATAACTTGATTTTGTAGTTTCTGTAACTTTGTAATATTGTTTAAAGTTATGTTTATTTCTTGATTATTAAGATTTTTATATGCACTATTATCAATGATTATTTTGTAAATATTACTTTGAGCTTTCATTGACAAGTGTGTTAAATTTATTGTTCTATCTTTTTGCGTAAGTTTACACTTTCCAATTAATTGATAGCTACCATTAATAAGGTTATAAACTTTAACATTTCTTTTTACAAAGAAAAATATAACTCCACCTAAAATACCACCACTTGTAGTAGCTACAACTGGCACGGTTAAATCTACAATTTTATTACCAACATAAGACACTGTTATAAGATTTTTTTCAAAAATTTCTTTTGAAATATCTCCTTTATACTCCATTGTAGCTTTATAATCTATCACATTTGTTTTAGTGTTTGGTATCTTTTTTATGTAACTTCCACTATAAGTAGCAGTACAATTATAGAGTGTTCCAACGCTAGTATTTGCTACACTTGAAATAGCTTCATTGTTTGTACTTACAAAATTTGCATCTACTAAATTTAATGTAACACCATTTTTAGTAATAGTTTTAGGTATTAATGCATAGTCATTGCTTTCTAGCCCATAGTATTCTTTTTTCTGGTTTAATGTAATCGTTTGGTTTGTATATGTTGTTGTACTTTCTGTTTTATTTGGTTCTATTTTAAGGGTAGTTAAATCTTTTTGTAAAATTCCTTTGTAACCGTATTTTTCATAAGGCAAGCCGTCTTGAAATAAATTTATTATTTCTAAGTTAGATAACTTTTCTTTTTCTTCTTTAGTTAGTATTACATCTAAAGTTTCGGTAGCCTTTATAGTATCTGTTTTAGTTACCTTTTCTATGTCTACACTATTTTTTATGTACTTAAAGCCGTCTTGCTGAAAATCTTCAAACAACATATTTTTAACATCTGCTTCTTCATAACTTTCAAATATTTTTATAGCTTTTGTTTTATCTTCAGTAATAGAAGTTTGAATTTCAACTAAATTATTAGCAAAAACTGTCTTGTTTAAAGCCAAAATGCTAATCAAACACATAATTAATTTTTTCATCTTGCATCACCTCCTTTCAAAATACTGTTTTTATAAACTGTATAAAGCCATTTCTAAGGCTTTCATTTAATATCACAGTCAAGCCTATACTTGAAAAAATAGTTATGCTTATATAAAACAGACTTTTTATTAAAAACAAAAAAGCACTTATTAAAAATCGTATAAAACTTTTAAAAGTGCTTTTATTTTCTATAAATATTGGTTGTTCTACTTGTTGTTGTACTACATTTTTTTGTTGTTCTTTTTCCTTTTGTTCTTCTTCCTTGAATTTGTTATAAAATGTACTCATTTTTATCCCTTTATCTCATTAAATGTTATATAATCTTTAAATATTTCATCATAAATTTTTTCATTAGCAGATTTAAAAATATTAGGAGCATAGTCAGAAAAATAAACTTTTAAATCTTCCATATTTTCAGTAATAAATTCTCTATCATCTTCATCTACAAAGCTAAAAATAAAATTTATATCGTTATAAATATGATAAATTTTAAATACATTATGTATATATTCTTCTTCCCAGGCTTTTGCCCCACTAACTACAATTCTAAAATCTGCACTTGCAAAACTTTCTTCAGATGTATGCAAAAACTCTCCATAATCAAATATAAAAACTTCATAGTCCATAGTAAGAATTTTAGGAAAATCTTCAAAGCTTGAATTATAAAAAATATCAATTTTGTTATATGTTATTTTTTTACTTTCTTCACCTAAAATTATTGGATAGAAGTTTTTAAGATTTTTTATGCTATCATTTTTATTAGCTTCAATATAACAAACATTAAACCCATACCCAACAAAATAATTTGCAATTAAAAAAGCTTGTGTAGTCGCTCCCATTCTAGGGCAAGTTCCACAAACTGCAACTTTAATTTTATTTATTTTAGGTTTTATTATTATCTTCTTTTCAACAACCTTTTCAACTTCTATTATTTTTGTAGTTTTATTTGATTAAAAATAGCTACGCAAACTCGCGACTTTAGTCGTGAGTAAGTAGCTAAAAATAGTCAGCGTACAGGGAAACTTGTATGTAGAGATAGGATAAATCCTATCCAATACTACTCGAATTG
>CALWDX010000069.1 GCA_944376805.1 uncultured Clostridia bacterium | reverse complement strand
AAATGTCGTTTTTAACAATATTTTTGTAATAATTTGAAAAAGACTTATAAAATAAAAGTTTCTTCTTTTAGCCAACTCTTTAATATATTTTAAAATAAAGAAGCAACCCACATTAAAATAAATGTGGGTTACTTTTCTTCATTAGTTAGTAAAGATTTAATAAATGATAAATAATATTTAGATGCATCTTTTTTCCAATTATCACAAATAGTATTAGCATACTTTTTAGATGCTACTTTTAGGCTTAATTCCATAAGTGGTGTTTTATTTTCATATACAGCACATTTTACTGTATATTCATTGTTATTTTCTGTAAAATTTGCTACTATATCTAAATCTTTTTTTATTTGATTTTTATTAATTGCTACATATTTATTTATTTTTTCTTTTGTTGTAGATGGTATAAGATTTTCAAAAAGATGTAAAGTTTTATAACCTTTTTTAGATATAGTATAAGTAGTTTTATTATGCTCTATATTTTTTATAATATATTCACTTTCTGCCAATTCACTAAGATAATTTGAAAGTGAAAAATAATCCATATATTCAGAAGCTAAAGCAAACTCTTGTATATAAGATAAAGACATAGGTAAATTTACTTTATATAACATATACATTATTATAAGTTTGCTTTCTGCTAATTGTGAAGAGTTTTTCATTTACAACACCTCTTAAATTTTTATTTATAATCATTATACAATAAAATTTTTATTGTGTCGATAATAATTAAACATTATTTATAATATTTTATTAAATAGATTTTTTACCTTGAAAAGTATCTCTTTCTATTAATTGCTTATTTATACTATTAATAACAACCTTTTTGTTTAAACTCCATTTAGGCTCAACTAATGTATTTTTATCTCCATCACCAGTTATTCTATGTATAACTATATTAGGTGGTAATATTTCTATACAAGAAACAACTATATCTACATATTCTTCTAATGTTAATATTTTAAAGTTATTTTTTAAATACAATTTATGTAAATTTGTATCTTTTATAATATGTAAAAGTTGAAGTTTTATACCATTAATATTAAATTTTGATACATATTTTATAGTTTCTAACATATCATTTTTTGTTTCATAAGGTAACCCCAAAATTGTATGTACTATAATATCTAAATTGTAATTATTTAACATTTTTACGCAATTTTCAAAAACAATATTATCATAGCATCTATTTATTAATTTTATACTTTCAGCTTTAGAAGTTTGAAAACCTAGTTCTATACAAACATATATTTTTTTATTCAATTCATACAAAAATTTAGCTATTTCTTCTGTTATACAATCTGGTCTTGTAGCTATAAATATACCTACTACATCTGGTAAATTAGATGCTTTTATAAAAAGTTCTTTTAAATATTCTAAAGGTGCATAAGTATTAGTAAAAGCCTGAAAATAGGCTATATATTTTCCATCTTTCCATTTTTTACTCATTTTAACTTTATTTATTTCAAATTGCTTTTCTATATCTAATTTTCTATCACCAGCAAAATCACCAGAGCCCTTTTCACTACAAAATATACAACCACCATAAGATAATGTACCATCTCTATTAGGACAAGTAAATCCACCATCTAAAGAAATTTTTATTATTTTAGTTCCAAATTTTTCTCTAAAAAAACTATTTGCATTATTATATCTCATTTAATTTATTCAACCCCTATATATAGTTTTTAAACTTTTTTATCTACATTATTATCATTTTAAAATAAGCTATTAAATAACTATATATATTTTTTTCAACATTTCTAATATTTTTATATTACTATATATAGTATTTTTATTTTAAATTTACTTTTTTAATTTTAATTTGTTGATAACTTTTTTATAAATTTATATATTTTTTATGTACTACTTTTGCTAATGTAAAATAGCATATAATATTTGCATTTGCCTTTTTAAGTTCTTTAGCACAATAGTTTAATGTATTACCTGTTGTATAAATATCATCTATAAGTAAAATATTTTTATTTTCAAATTTTTGTGGATTTAAAACTTTAAAAACATCTTTTACATTTTTTTCTCTATCTTTAAATGCAACTTTACTTTGTGGTAAAGTATTTTTTATTCTTATAAGATTATCTTTTTCTATTGGTATATTACTTAATTTTGCTAATTCATCAGCTATTAATTCTGCTTGGTCATAGCCTCTTTTCTTTTTCTTCTTTTTATGCATAGGTACATAAACTATATAGTCATAATGTTGAATATTTATTTTTCTTAACTTATTATACATCATTTTACCAAATATTTTAGCATAATATTTTTTATTATAATATTTTAATCTAAGTATAGAAAATCTTGTTATATCATCATATGAAAATACAGATAATCTAGGTTCATTATCATTAATTATAAAGTCTATTTCCATATAACAATATTTGCAAATACCATCTTTTTCATTTATTGGCATAACTTCTTCACAAAATATACATCTATTAGGATAAATAAAATCTAATAGATTATTTAAAAATTTTTTAATCATAAATCACCTTTTATATAAATTGAGCTAAATTAATTATTCTATCTTTTAAATATGTATATCTATTAACTTGTCTATTGTTATCTACCATTTTATTTAATGTTTCTTGCATACCAACTATAACAGCTAATTCTTTTGCTCTTGTAACACCTGTATATAATAGATTTCTTGTAAGCAATATAGATGCTCCACTATGTATAGGCATTATAATAGCTTTATATTCACTACCTTGAGACTTATGAATAGTAATAGCATAAGATAAATTTAATTCATCTAATTGAGTAAAATCGTACTTTACATATTTACAATCATCAAATATAACTTCAATATAAGCATTTATATCATCTATTTTATTTATAATACCCTCATCACCATTAAATATTCCTGTTCCTTCATCTTTGCAACGACCATTTTCTACTATTTGCCAAGACATATTATAATTATTTTTCATTTGCATAACTTTATCGCCTTCTCTAAAAATGATATTTCTAAATTGTTTTTCATTTTTATTTTCAGATTTAGGATTTAATGCATTTTGTAAAATATTATTTAAATTTTCAACACCTATTAATGACTTTTTCATAGGTGCTAATACTTGTATCATTTTAGGGTCAGAAATATTTAAAAATTTTGGTAAACGGGTTGTTATAAGTTCAACAATTGTTTTATTTAATTCTTCCATATTATGACGTTTTAAAAAGAAAAAATCTTTATTAACATCATTTAATATTGGATATTGACCATTATTTATTTTATGCGCATTTGTAATAATAGCACTTTCTTTTGCTTGTCTAAATATTTCATTTAATTTTACTACTGTTATACAATTACTATTTATTATATCTCTTAACACATTACCAGCACCAACAGAAGGTAACTGGTCAACATCTCCTACTAATATAAGTCTTGTACCTTGAGCAATAGCATTTAAAAGCCCTCTCATTAAAATTATATCTATCATAGAGCATTCATCTACTATTATAACATCTGCCTCTATTGGCATATCTTCATCTTTTTGAAAAAATTTCATTTTTGTATTTTCACCTGAAAATCCCATACCTAAAAGTCTATGTATTGTTTGCGCTTCTAAACCTGTTGCTTCAGACATTCTTTTAGCTGCCCTACCAGTAGGTGCACATAATTCTATTTCATAACCTTCATTTTGAAACATTTTTATAATTGAATTTATAGTAGTTGTCTTACCTGTTCCTGGTCCACCTGTTATAACTAATACACCATTAATCATAGCTTGTTTTATAGCCTCTTTTTGATTATTTGCAAGATATATACCATTTTCATTTTCTACATTTTTTATTAATAAATCATAACTTTTATCATATTCTACTTTATTTTTAGAAAGCTCTAATATTTTTTTAGCTACATAATTTTCAGCATAATAATAAGAATTCAAAAATATTCTATTGCCATTTTCATCTTTTTCCATACAAATTTGTCTTTCCATTTGTAAATCTGCTAAATTAACTTCTATTATATCTTTATCTATATTTAAAAGTTGTTCAGTTAAATTTAATAACATATTTTCTGGCATATAAACATTACCATTTATATTAGCACTTTCATTTAATATATATTTTATACCAGCTTTTATTCTATATTTAGAATTTTTTTCTATACCTATTTTTTCTGCTATATTGTCTGCTATTTTAAATCCTACGCCAAACATTTCATCTGCTAACCTATATGGATTTGTTTCTACTACTCTTATAGTATGTTCTTTAAATTGATTATAAATTTTCATAGTAAAAATAGGTTGTATATCATATTGTTGTAAATATATTATAGCTTTTCTAAGTCCTTCTTGTTCTATAAAAAGTTGTCCTATTTCCATAGCCTTTCTTTCACTTATACCTTTAATTTGTGCTAACTTTTCTGGACTTTTTTCTATTATTTCTAAAGAATCTACACCAAATTTTTCAACTATTCTTTCTGCTATTTTTTTACCTATCCCCTTTATAGCTCCTGAACATAAATATTTTTCAATACCTCTTTCTGTTCTGGGTATAACTTTTTCATATGTTTCCACTTTAAACTGCTTTCCATATGTTGAATGATTTATAATATTACCTAATAATATTACATTTTCACCTACATTTAAAGATGGTATATAACCAACACAAACTATTTCAGCTTCAGAAAAAAATTCTCCATAATCTTCTGAATATATAGAAAAAACTATATATCCATTTTCATCATTTTTATATATAATACTTTCAACTGGTCCTTCTATTTTTATAAAATCTATCATAATTATATCACCAATTTTTTTCTTTTAATTTTATCACAAAATAATAATTTAGTAAATTAAAACAAAAAGGTATATTGAAAAATTTTCAATATACCTTAAATATTAAGTACTAAATAAAATTAATTTTATTAATTAAATTTATTTTCTTGGCTCTTTTTCTGGAACATCTTTTCCTTGCCATTTATCAAAAGTTTCCATAACTCTATCATAAGTTTGTTGAGAAATTTCTGGTAACTTATCTCCCCACATTTTTTCTGCTTGTTCAAAACCTTTTTCTACAGCATTACGCATTTCCTCTAATTTTTTAGGGTCATCTCCAGCAACTGCTTTTGCAAAACTTAATATTCTATCAGAAGTTTGTTTTACACCATAGTAACCATC
Organism: uncultured Clostridia bacterium; assembly: GCA_944376805.1. Taxonomy (GTDB): domain Bacteria; phylum Bacillota; class Clostridia; order Lachnospirales; family CAG-274; genus Tyzzerella. Next base: position 14,200 of record CALWDX010000069.1, on the reverse strand, counting down.
TTCTGAAATATCTTCTTTAGCTTTTGCTATTGTTTTAGCATCTACAGTTAAGTTTTTATAGAAATTTTTTAAATTTCCATTTTGAGCCATATTAATAAGACCTGCTTTATTAGACTGTTTAGAAAAAATACTTGAAACTAATCTTTCAAAATTTTTTGTTTGTAATTCTGCTTGATTAGACATATAAGCAATTTGCATTTTTCTTTCAGCATTAGTCATTGGCTTATCATACTTGTCATTAACATTTTCTGTCTTATTAGTTTGGTCATTTTTTGATGTTTGTTTAACTTCCTTGTTGTCATTAATTTTTCTTGAATTAGTGTTTGTAGAAACATAATTAATTGAAGATTTAAAAATATCATTAATCATAAATATACCTCCTTGTATCTTATATATTATATATCGTCAAATTTAGTAAAATATTAACATATGTTTTAAAAAATTTCTTCTGTATTTATTATATTTGTTTCATATTCAAAAATATTTGTATAAGCATTTACATAAAAAGGTGTTTCATTACCTTTTATATAAAATCTATAATAAGGTAAAAATAAGAAATTTATATTATCACTATCCATTTTTAAATAATATCCTAAATCTATATTTCGTATATATATTTCCTTATCTGGTATAAGATTTTTTATTCCTTTTGAAAATGTATATAAGGCTTCATCAACTGAGTATATATTTAATTTTGTACTAACTACATCTGGTTTTTGATAATTATTAGAATATAGTTCAATTTTTCCATCTTTATAAACTTTAATGGTTACTATATTATTAAAAATTTTATAGTTATCTACTTTTTGTATATAAGATATATTAAAATAGTTTTGTTCTTCTACAACTCTATCTAAATACATTTTACCATATATTTTTTCTAAAATTTTTTTATATTGTTCTGCAATTTTTAAACTGGTTTCTCTACTATATTTAAAGTTATTTTTTTCTTCTAAATCTCTAAAATATATAAACAAATTATTTATAGTTAATGTTTTATTTCCTTCTTTAAATATAGTATTTTCAAATTTTTCTGTTCTAATAAGATTACTACTATTATCAAAAAAAATTTTTTGTAAACTTAAATCATCATTTTTTGTTTTCTTCATACTAATTTGTGGCATAGGTTCATAATTTTTAGGTATATCTGTATAAATTTTTATATTTTCTTTTTCTAAATAGGATATAATTGTATTTTGTTGTTCTTTAGTTATTTTATATTTTTCTTCTAACAAAAACCCAATTATAAATAAAATTAAGTTTAATATTACTAAAAATATAATAGTATAATTTTTAGCTAATTTTGTATCCATATTTATCCTCCATATGCTACATCTTCAAAATAACTTTTATCATCTATACTTACAAACCATTGTATGTTTAAAAACTCATTTGGATTTTCAAATTTATAAACTAATTTCATTTCATCTATAAAAGTATCTTTATTATTTGTATTTACTAAAATAGTATCTATAGTGTCTATAAAATTTTTCTCTACAGTTGTATAATCTTCTTCTATATAAAAATCATATATTAGTCTTTTATATTTAGAAACTCTATTGTCTTCAACTGTAACTTCTATTATACTTTGCATTTCTAATTCTTCCATTTTAGCCTGTGATAAAGTTATAGGAAAATTGTTTATTTTATAATCAAAATAAAATACAGTCTTATTATCTTCAACTTTAAAATCTTTTAAATAATATTCATTTTTTATATTAGTATCTTTAGCTAAAAATTGTATAGCTATATTATATGGACTTTCTTCATTAGTAACACCTATATTACTTTTATATTTTACATACTCTAGTACACCATTTGGGTAATATTTTACAATAACATTTTCATCATTATATGTATAAGTGTTATTTATAAAAGAACTAGATTTTGTAAGAGGACTATCAAAAAATACATCAACGTATTTTTCACTTTCTGATAATAAAATACCTCCATCTTTTTCTAAAGGATTTTTAACTGAAATATTATTAACATTAAAATTTTCATCTTTTGCTTTAGGTAAAAATTGATTATTACTAAATAATGAAATTCCACTTTCTTCACTTGATATATAATAAAAATCTTTTGGTTCTAATTTATCAAAATCATTTATTATATTAAATATATTTTGACTTAAAATTTCTTTAGATATTTTAAGCTCATATGCATTTAAAGTTTTAGAAGATAAAAATATAGTTTTTATATTATATTGTTCTTCTATTGTAGGTACTAAAATAATAGTATCAAATTCTTTCATTTTATTTATATGAGTAGTTTTAAAATTAAAAATTTTATTAGCTTCTTCACCTTTTATATTAAAATCATAAGTATATATAATAGACCTATTATTTAAAACTTCTCTTATATCAAATTTTTCTATATAAGAAAAGTCTCCATCTTTAAGGCATAAATATATAGCTTCATCAAATATTTTTTTATAATCTGCATTAGAAATATTATTGTATTTTCTAATAAATTTATTATTACCTGTATTTATCAATATACTTTCTGTTAAATATTTTATATCTTTTTGTATATTAGCTTCTTCAGAGTTATTTTTATTTAAGTAAAAAAAGCTATGGGTTGAAAAATTTTCAAACCATAGCCCAGTAGTCTGATAAATAGCTAAAAATATCAAAAAAGTTATAATAAAATTTTTACATCTACTTAAATACATATTATCACCTTTAAGTTATTAAGCTATTTTCTAGTTCTTGATAAGATAATAGCTTGTTCAAGTTCATTTTTTATTTCACTTTTTTTTCTTGTAATAGTAGTTGAAACACTAGAAGATTTATTATTTTTATCTTTAACTTCTATATCTACAATATTTTCTCCAACATTAAGATTTATATTTTGTGTAAAATATCCAGAAGCTCCAACAACTATTTTATATTTATCAACTTCTTTTAATTTTTCCTCTTTTTCAAGTAACTTTTCATAAACAATAATAGTAACAGTAGAGCCTTCATCAGCTTTACCTGTAACTGTTTTTACCTTATCAAATGTAGAATTTATTTCTTTAGATAAGTTTAAACCACCTGTTATAGAAAAATTACTTTTAACCTCGCTATCAGAAATAGAGGCTGCATAAGCAAAAACGCTATTAGAAAAGATTAAAAGAAACATTGTAGCTAATACTAGGATTAACTTTTTCATAACAGTCCCCCTTTCCCTTTTATATTACTATGTGATAATATTATATAAGACTAATATTACAATTGTGTTACAATAACCTTTCTTTTAATTTACATTATAATGAAATAATAAGTAATATTAGTACTTTAGGAAAGTTCTTATTATGAAAAAATTTTAGTTAAAAATTTTGGTTTTCATAATTAAATTCTAATTGATTTTCTATTTTTTTGTATTTTTTAAATACTACTTGCATAGTTGTACCTTCACCTATTTTACTATGTGCTTTTATATTACCTCCGTGTTCAATCATTATTTCTTTTGCAATAGATAAACCAAGACCATTTCCACCCATTGCTCTACTTCTAGCTTTATCTACACGATAAAACCTTTCAAATATTCTTGATAAGTCTTCTTTTGGTATACCTATTCCATTGTCTTTTATAATTACAATATAGTTTTCTTTTGTTTCTTTTATAGATATATTTATATCTTTATCTTCATAACTATATTTTATAGCATTAGATAAAATATTATTTAAAACTTGATTTATTCTTCCTGTATCTACATTAACAAGCATATCTTTATTATCAGGTTCATTTAATATAATTTCTTGATTTTTCTTATTTGCTATAATAATATTTTGTTTTACACAACCTAAAACTATATCATATAAATTAGTTACTTTAAAATTAAAACTAATTTTTCCACCATCTAAACGAGAAAGCTCTAAAAGGTCATCTGTTAAAAATTTCATTCTATCAGCTGCTTCATTTATAGTATTTAAAAAATCTATTGCTAAATCTTTTTCTTCTATTGCACCTTCTAAAAGAGTTTCTGTATAACTTTTTATAGTAGTTATAGGTGTTCTTATTTCATGAGAAACATTTGCTACAAACTCTTTTCTCATATCATCTAATTTTTTTTGTTTAGTTATATCTTTTAAAACTACCATTATACCTTCTATAAAATTATTTTTACCTGTATAAGGTATAAGTACAACTTGAATATATTTACCATCTTCATCTAATAAGATTTCTGTATTTTTATTTAGTTTAATTTGATTTTTTTTCAAATCTATTCTATATAAAAAATAATCTAAATTTATTTTATCTTGTTCTTCTTCATCTAAGCCCATAAGCTCATAAAATTCTTTATTTGCGTGTATAAGACTTCCTATTTCATCAAAAGCCACTACTCCATCTGTCATATTATGCAAAACTATTTCTAATTTATTATTTTCATTTTCCATTTCTGAAACAGTTTTTCTAAGCTCTCTAGCCATATGATTGAAACTTCTTGTAAGTTGTCCTATTTCATCTTCACCTCTAACTATTATATGCTGTTCAAGATGCCCTTTGGCCAATAAATTAGCTTTTCTAGTTAAAAGTGATATAGGTGCTGTTATAGTATTAGAAAACATACTTCCTAAAGTTATAGCTAATATCAAAGCTATTATAGATGCTATACCTATAGTATTTGTAGTTTGCTTTAATGTATCATTTATATTAGTTGCATCCATTTGAACATATATAACATATTTTACATTTTTATTTCCATCAAAAATAGGATAACCATAACTAAGCCATTCTTTTATTGTTGAATTTACATCTAAACTCTTTTTAGATTTATTAAAAATTTCTTTTCCAGATAAAGCTGATATTATTACAGAATTTTTATATTGATATGGTCCTTGTGTTTCTGAAAAATTTGTACCTGCAATAGTTTTCCCATCTTTATCTATTATAGCACCTTGTATATTTTGTGTAAAAACCCTTTTCATAAAAAGGTCTGTAAACCCATTTTGAAAATCACTTGGGTCTTCATATTGGTCTATTATTTGCTCTTTTATTGCCTTTGAGAAACTTTTAAGTTCTTCTTCTACTTTTGCAATTTCTTGCTTTTGTATAGTAAAAATAATAAAAGTTCCACTTATTATCATAACAATAAAAACTAATATAAAATATATAAAAATTAATTTAAAACGTACACTTTTCATTTTCCCTGCCCTTATCTAAGACATAAAATAATATCCTATGCCTCTTTTTGTTAATATATGTTTTGGCTTACTTGCATCATCTTCTATTTTTTCTCTAAGCCTTCTTATAGTAACATCTACTGCTCTAACATCTCCATAATATTCATAGCCCCAAACTTGTGATAATAAAACCTCTCTTGTAAATATTTGATTTTTTTTGAGTGCTAAAAATTTTAAAAGTTCAAATTCTCTTATAGTAAGATTTACAGGTTTATTTCTTTTAAAAACTTCATACCTATCAAAATCTATCATAAGGTCACCAAAATTACTTACATTACCTACATTTTCAACAACTTGTTTTTCTTCCTCTCTTACAGTTGCTTTTCTTCTAAGATTAGCTTTAACACGTGCCATAAGTTCACGATTACCAAAAGGTTTTGTTACATAATCATCTGCCCCTATTTCAAGCCCTAATACTTTATCTATTTCATCTGCTCTAGCAGTAAGCATAATAATAGGTATATCACTTTTATCCCTTATTCTTTTACAAACTCCATAACCATCTATTTTAGGCATCATTATATCTAAAAGTATTAAATCTGGATTTTCTTGTTCAAAAACTTTTATAGCCATTTCTCCATCTTCAGCACAAACAACTTGATAACCTTCTTTTCTAAGGTTAAAAGCAATTATATTCATTATACTTTGCTCATCATCAACTACTAAAATCTTACTAGACAAAAAAATCACTCCTTAAAATATTAATTTTTATAATAATCTTCTAAATAATCATAATATTCATTATAAAATTTATCTATATGTGAAAAATTATTTACATCTATTACAAAATCTTTAATACTAATTTAAACCACCACCTATAAACCCCTTTTTTAAATTTTAACGCAACTTTTGTTATTTTGTTCCAAAAAAATTTAAAAATTTTTCATTTTTTAAATTTAAAATTTTATAAACTATTATATTTAGGCTGTAGACAATGTCTACAGCCTAAATATAATAAATTTTAAAATTAATTTATTAATACCTTTTTATTGTTTTCATCTATACTTACCTTTATATTAGTAGTTTTTAATATGTTTTCTAAATTATAATACTTTTTTCCATCAATATCAATACTATTTTCTAAATATAAGTCATTTATTTGCAAATTATTTATATTAAAATAACTTTCATCTACAAAGAAATTATTATTTATTTTATATGCTAAACAGTTTAATTTATATTCTTGTATTATTTCTCTTTTATTGTTAGCAAATATTACAGAATCTGCAAAAAAATTATTATTTGAAACTTTCGTATAAAATTCTAATATTTTTTTATTATCTGTTACTAAATAATTTTGCTTATTAACACTTGCTGTTTTAAATGTATCATAATTTATATAGTTTATCATTTTTATCCTTTTATACTTACTTGGTATATCATTAAAATACCTATTAAGCTCTTTTATTTTATCATCTATATTGTAATTATATGAAGTATTTCCAAAATGAGATATAGCTATATTTAAAAATATAGGCTTTTTAATTGAATAATTTTTATAAAAAAAATCTAATTCTTTAAACATAATATCTAATTTATTATTTTCATTTATATCTTCATATATATCTAACCCTATCCAATCTACATAACTATCACCAGGGTAAAAATCTTTTACACTATATGCAAAATCTTTGCCTATGCTCCAAATAATAGCAACATTAGGTGCATAAAGGTCAAAATATGTTTTTGCATCTTGAATAAATTTTATATAATCTTCATTTTTATTTTTAAAATAGTTATTAGCTGGATATATACTAACAAACATAGGTATTTGTAAACTTCCAAAATCTTTTGCTACATTTTTCATAAGGCTTTTATTAAAAAGTTCTTTTTCATTTTCTGGTGGTAATATAGTTATAAAAGGTGTTTTCATATTAGAATAACAATTTAAAACCCAAGACAAAGGATAACTTTCATCTAACCTTTGACTATACATATATATATTAGGGCTTGTACTAGTAAAATCTTCAAATTCTTCTATAAAATTTCCCTCTGTTTGTTCAATAAAAACACCTTTATAAATTTTTTCTTCTGGTTCATATTTTTTTAATATATATTTATCATTCTTATAAATATTATATAATTCTATATTATTATTACTATTTTGTACATTTACAGCTACTACATTATTTTTTTCTACATTTTCACTACAACCTACTAATATTATACTTATTATGAAATTTAATATAAAGATACATATTTTTTTCACAAACACACCTTCTTTTAACTATTTTCATTTAAGTATGTGTTTAATGCCTCTAAGTAATGTACATAAAATTTACCATTTTGTTTTATAATATAGTTTTTATTAAATGCACTATATGGTATAGACTTTCTACCACCATTTTTAGCATCTTCCCAAAACTTTAATATATTTTTAAAAGGTAAATAATAATATTCATCATAAATTTTAAAATATACTAACATAAAGGCAATACCTTCTTGTTTTTCAAAATCTTTCATAAAATCTACTTGGTGTTGATGTATATTTTGTAAAGGTAAAAAATTTTTACTTGTTTCTTTAGCATCAAAACATACTGGTATACCCTGCACTACTCCCATATAATCAACTGTACTTTTTTCATTAAAATAAGCAAGACTTATAGTTTTATTTTGATTATTAATTTTAACAGGAGTTATAGGAGTTGGTATCTTTTGGATTATTGCCAAATTTTTCTGCCTATATACATTATTAGTAAGATTTATAAATTCTTCTAAAGCACTACCTCTAAGCCCACGACTATTAAAATATGCCATTTTTTCACCTTTTACTATTCAATTTTTCTATTGCCCATAAAGCATAATTTTTTATATCTTCTCTTGTATCTTTTTTTAAATTTTCTAATAAATCTATAGCTTCTTTACTATACTTATAATTGGCAAGTGATATAATAGCATTACGTTGTAAAACTTTTTTACCACGCCAACCACAAGCAGTTTTTTTATAAATATTTTCAAACTCTTTATTTGTCATATTTAAAATAAACTCTATATTTGGATAAAAAGTATCTAAATCATAAATTTCTTCTATATAAATGTCTTTATTATAAGGACAAACTTTTTGACAAATATCACAGCCATATATTTGCCTATTAATAAGTGTCTTTTCCTTTTCTGTTTCTAATTCTTTTTTTTGTGTAAGATATGATATACACATTTTATAATTAAAACCATTTTCTAATATAGAATTACTAGGACAAGCCTTTATACATTTATCACAATTTTTACATAAATCTTCAACATATATATTTTTTGTAGGATTAAGTTCTATATTTGTTATAATATAGCCTATAAAAAATATAGAACCTAATTTTTTATTAATAATATTACCACTTTTACCTATTTGTCCAAGTCCACACCTTTTGGCCACTTCTCTGTCTACTAAAGGGCCTGTATCTACAAATATATCACCCTCTATATTAAGACTATTTTTTATATATTCAAGTTTTTCTTTTATAAGTATATGATAATCTATACCCATAGCACCTATTGAAATTTTTCCTCTTATTTTATTATCTAAAGTTCCTTTAAATACTTTATTATAGCTAAGCCCTAAAGCTATTATACTTTTTGCATCTTCTCTTATAAGTTTAGGATTTATCCTTTTTTCTATATCTTTTTCTACAAAAGGTATTTCTGTATTTTGTAATATATTTTTTATATCATAAAAAGGACTTGCATTACCTATACCTATTATTGTATTTTCTTCTTCAAAAGAATATATTTTTTCTTCTAATGTCATAATTTATTCCTTTAACTTCATTTTTAATAATGGCCAAATTTCTTCTTTTTCTAAACCTCTTTTCCACCCACCAGCTCCTGCTATATCATATTCTAAAACAAGGTCTAATCTTTGTGCTATACTTTCTTCATCTTCAAGCCAAACTTTATAAGTTTTATTATCTTCTTTAGCTTCACCATAATTTTGACCTGTTTCTTTATCAAAAGTAAATGTACCACCTTTTTCTAATATAAAATCATAAGCACCATTCATACCATATGCTTTAGAACCAAGTTTTGTTTTTCCATTTTCTAAAGTTTCTGTCCACACTCTACAATAAAATGGTATTCCTAGTATAAGTTTTTCTTTAGGTACACCCTCTGCTAAAGTATCTTCTATTGCTATTTTAGACCAATTCATAGATGCAACAGAACCTGCATTTTCAGAACCTGCATAATGTTCATCATAACCCATAACTATAACATAATCTGCTATTTTACCTACATCATCTCTATTATAATGTGATGTCCAAGGTTTAGGAACAAATAAATCTACTGATAAAACTGCCCCTTCTTCTCTTAAAGGAGGTGCAAGTTCTCTTAAAAATTGTATAAAACTATCACCATCTTCTGTTGGTACACTTTCAAAATCTATATTTATACCATCTAAATCATATATAGAAACATAAGCTAAAATCTGTTTTATAACATATTCTCTAGTTTTTGTAGAAGTTAAAACACTATGTGATATTTTTTTATCAAAATTATCTGTTAAAAGTCCCCAAACTTTATAACCATTACTATGTGCCCAGTCTACATAACCTTTATCAGCAATATTTAATATTTTACCACTTTCATCTTTAAAAGAAAACCAAGTAGGAACTAAAACATCTACTCCATCGTGATATGTTCTTCTACTTTCTGAACTATTAGCAACAACATTTTGCATTTGGTCAAAAATAAGATTTATTTTACCATTTTCTACATTCCAAGGAGCTTGTGTTACATAATCATTTTCATAAGTATTTTCTACACTTACAATTTCAACATTTTTAATTGAATTTGCTGGTATAAAACCTTCAAAACCACTTTCAGATATTATTTTAATATATTCATTTTCTTCATTATCATAAAAATATACTGTATCACCCTTTTTAAGTTTTTCTACATAAGGAGCCTTTTTATCTGCACCTTTTCTAAGTTTAACATTTTTGGATAAAATTGCTTTTTCATAATCTTGTTTTATAATATTTAACATTTTTGTATTTTCTATATATTCAAATTTTAATTGATAAAAATCTTCTAAAAATGATTTTGGCATATAAGCTACATTATTCATATTATATATAGGTAAATCAAGCTCCAAAGGTTCATTGTTTATAAAATATTCTAATTCATCTGTTTTCATTCTTATAACATTATGTTCATTAGTTATAGTAAGTGTATTTTCCTGTTCGTCCCAATAAATATAATTATCTATATATTTTTTAACAAAATCTACAGGTAAATATATTTCTCCATTTTCAGATAAAGGTATATTTTTCATAGGTATATAATCTAATTGCATATTTATACCTATTTCATCTTTTGCTAATTTTACACTATCTCTATAATCTATTTTTTCAAAACTAGGTAAATAGAGTTTAGCTCCTAAAATTAAAGCTATAACTACCATAATTAAGAAAAATATTCTAAATATATTTCTTAAAAATTTTCGTTGCCTTTTCTTCATATTTTTTCCTCCCAAATTTAATTCTTTATAAATTATACGACATTTTTTTCAAAAAGTATAGCATATTATTTAAAATAATGCAAAACATAAAGGGCTAATTTTAAAAATTAACCCTTTATATATTATTAATTTAAAAAATATTTTTCTTGTTTTATAGGTATTAAAGCTTTACCATCTGTAAAACATTCTTCTCTATCTTTTAACTCTTCTATAAGATATTTTCTAAGTATATCTATTCTATCTTTATAATTTTCATTATGTATAAGGTCTTTTTCTTCCATAGTATCATTTTCTAAATCAAAATATTGTTCTTTTCCTGTTTTACAAAACCAAATATACTTATCCTTTTTAGTAACTATGAAGTGATTTGATTTATTTCCATAAGCGTGTTCACCGTGCAAATATTCTCTAATTTCTTTATTAGGGTCTTTTATTAAAGGTAATAAACTTTGTCCATCAATATTTTTAGGTATATCCCCACCTACATAATCAACTAATGTTGGTAAAATATCCCTAAGTTCTACTATACTATTACAAACACTATTACTTATACATTGTAAAGCATTATATCCACCAGATATAAAGAAAGGTATATGGGAAGAACCTTCATAAGCCATAGATTTTCTAAACATATTATGGTCCATTAAAAGTTCTCCGTGGTCTGATGCAAAAACAATAAGAGTATTATCATATAATTGACGTTCTATTAATTCTTGTATTAATCTACCTATTTGGTGGTCTAAATGAGTTATACAAGCATAATAACCTATTTTAGCTTGTCTTATAAGTTCTTTGTCATTTGGTGATATATCTGATGCAAAATGTTTAGGAACATTTTGTATAATTTCTTCATCTACCCAATCACCAATAGTACTTTCTGGAATATCTACATTTTTATATAAATCAAAATAATATGAAGGTGCATCAAATGGTGGATGTGGTCTAATATAAGAAGACATTAAAAAAAATAGTTTATCCCTATCCCTCTTTCTTAAAAAATCAATACTTTTTGTAGTTACCCAGTTTGTAGGATGATATTTTTCTTCATAAGGCCAAGGTCTAGCTACCCAAGAATTACAATCTATACCTGTATCAGTTGTGTCAGCTTCTATTCCAAGTTCATTTTTAAGCCAATAATAATAATCATCTGCAACTTTTTGATTTTCATAAGATGGTGTAGTTTCTTTTCTATAAAAATGTAAATAACCATCATGTAAGTCTACATTGTGAAATCCTAAATTATTTCTAAGAGGTGAAACATGCATTTTACCTACACATTGTGTATAATATCCTTGTTTAGCTAATAACTCTGGTAATGTATTTTCATATGTCCAATGTATACCATCGGCATAACCAACTCTTTTATGATTTTTTTGAGAAAGTCCCGTAAAAAGTGCTGCTCTTGCTGGTATACAACTAGGACAAGAAGAATAAGCTTTATTAAAAATTACCCCTTGTCCTGCTAAACTATCTATATGTGGTGTTTTTACTACTTTATGTCCCATAAATCCAAGTGTATCAAATCTTAATTGGTCAATCATTATTAATAGTATATTAGGTTTATTCATAAAATAACCCTCCATATCAATTTATCTTTATTTAAGTATATTACTTTTTTACAAAAAAATCAATATATTTATAATTTTTTAAATAATTTGTACTAAAAAATATTATAAATTATCTTATTGTAATATTAATAATTTATATGTAATAAAATAATTAATATAACTTTTTTGGAGGTATATTATGAAGATTTTTATAGACCCTGGTCATGGTGGTAAAAATCCTGGTGCAATAGGTCCAAATGGATTATATGAGGCTAATGTAAATTTAGATATTGCTTTAAAACTTGGAAGAATTTTATCAAATTGGGGTTATGAAATAAAATATTCAAGAAAAACTGATATTACTGTAACATTATCTGAAAGAGCAAGAATGGCTAATGAGTGGGGAGCAGATTATTTTGTAAGTATACATTGTAATTCAAATGTAAATCCTGAAGCTAATGGTACTTCTACTTATTTTTACAGAGTTGGAACAATAGCAGAAAATTTTGCAAGAATAGTAAACAATAATTTAGTTAGACAAATTGAAAGAAAAGATTTAGGTATATTCTCAGCAAATTTTGCTGTACTTCGTCTTACTAGAATGCCAGCAATTCTTGTAGAAACTGCATTTATTTCAAATCCTGTAGAAGCTAATTTATTAGCTACTAATACATTTAGACAAAATTGTGCTGTTGGCATTGCTAATGGTATTGCGCAATTTACAACATAAAGTTTGAAAGGTTATAGATTTTTTCTATAACCTTTTTTATATTAAAAAATAATATTGACATTAATACATTATTGTAGTACAATCACTTTATACTACAACAATGTAGTAATAAAATTAAGGAGGGCTTATTTATGACAAAATTTAAATTGAAAATAACTAATATTTTACCTGAATTTAAATTTAAAAAAATAATACAAGTTCTTATGATTATACAATATTTTTATATGGCACTTCTTTTAATATTTATTATAATAAAATAGAGTTGAATAAAACATTACATAAAGAATATAAATTATCTAAAAATTCAACTTTAAATGAAAACTTTTAACTATACAATACAAACTTACAAAATAAGGAGGATAAAAAATGAATTTTACAAAAAGTATGTCAGAAACAGAAAAGGAAATTATGGAATATATTTGGTCTTTAAATAAACCTCTTTCTTCAAGTGAACTTTTAAATTACTTCAATAGTAAGGGCAAAGATTGGAAAATACAAACACTATCTACATTTTTAAAAAGATTAGTAGAAAAAGGCATTTTACAATCTGAACAAAAAGGAAGAAGCCATTATTACACACATAAAATAACTTTTGAACAATATGAAAGTTTACAAGCAAAAAGTTTTTTAAATAATATGTATAATGGTTCTATAAAAAACTTTTTATCTGCCCTTTATAATGAAAAAATTGAAAAAGATGATATAGATGAACTTAAAAATTGGATAAATAAAATGTAGGGGGTATTTTATGTTAGCTATTACCTTATTAGGTTCTATATTTTATATTTTATTTAAAATATTAGAGAAATTTTTAAAAAACAATTTAACTTCTAATATTTATTATAAATTATCTAAAATTATTGCTTTAGCTTTTATAATACCTATAAGTTATATTTTATCTTTATATTTGCCTGATTTTAATAGTATAAACTTTAATAAATTTTATAAACAAAATGAACCTATACAACAAACTATTACAGAAAGTATAACTTCTACAAATAATAATACTTCTAGTAATATTATAAGTGAAAATACAATAACTAAAGCTAATACTTTAAATAAAAATATTAATATGAATAATGAAAAAGAAATAAATACAAATATAGATAATATAAAAGTAAATATAAATTACAATTTAATATTTAAAACTATATATATACTAGGCTTAATTTTATTTATATTTGTAAACTTTATATTTTTTATTAAATTTAAAATTACTATTAATAAAAGTAATATTATATTAGATGAAAATTATAATAATATTTTAAATAAAGTTAAACAAAATTTAAATATTAATAAAA
>CALWDX010000068.1 GCA_944376805.1 uncultured Clostridia bacterium | reverse complement strand
ATAGTTTAGACTTAGCTAAAGTTAATTTTGTTGCAAATTTTAAAAATAATTTAACATATAAAGAAGCTAAAGATGTTGATGAAAAAGTATTAACAATATTAAATAAAAATCTTGAAAATTTAAATATTAAATATAAAAAACAACTTGAAAATGAAAGATTAAATAGTTTTATTAGTGTTATAAGATTAGATGATATAGAAAAAGTAGATATTAAATTTGGTTCATTAATAACTATTTTATTAGGTACTTATATTGGATTAATATTTATTATATTAGTTATGTCTATACTAACTATTCAGTCTTTAGTTAATATAAAAAATAATATAAAGAATTATAAGACATTATATATTTTAGGAATGAATTTTCAAAATATAGAAAATATAAATAAGAAAGTTATAACTAATTTTATAAATATGCCTTTAATAGTATCAATAGTATCTGTAATTTGTATTACTATTTCTTTTTATATAAGGTATAAAATTAGAATTGAACTTTTTATGGGTAGTTTATCTTATTTTATATTTATTATATTTCCAATAATTATAATAATTACTTTAGTTTTTATTTATATAAAATTAATTTTAAAAAATAGTTTACATATATTAAGAACTAATCTAAATTAAAAAATAAGGTGTGAGAAATATGTTTTTAATTAGATTTAGTAACAAACGTTATATCAGATATTATATATTAGGTATAATATTAATTATTTTTAGCAGTTTTATATCTGTATATATTCCAAGTATATTAGGAAATATACTTGATAAAATACCTAATATAGATAATTATACTAATTTATTTAAATATTATTTTTTATTTTTGTTATTAGGTGTTTTAATAGTTTTATTTAATTATTTATCATCTAAAACTTTTAATAGAATAAATATAAAATTAAATGAGGATATAAATAAAATAATTTTTCAAAAGTTAAAATCTTTAAATATATTATATTGGGAAAAGCAATCTGTTGGTGAAGTTTTCACAATTATTAATAACGATGTAGTTAGTGTATTAGATTATTATACTAAGTCTTTTCCACAATTAATAGGATTATTTTTATCCATTTTATTAATATTTATATATATTATAAAAACTAACATATATATATCAATAATACTATTTTCTGTTAATATTATACTTGCTTATATACAATATAATTATAATAAAAGTATAAAAATAAAGATGAAAGAATTTAGAGATGTAAATGGATTATTTAACTCTAAATTAAATGATATATTAAATAATTTAGAGTTTCTTCAAATAAAGAATTATTGTAAATCTGTTGAGGAAGATTTTTATCAAGATAATAGGTTATTATTTAAAAATAAAGAAAGTTTCTTAAATAAAATTGTTAAATCTTCTTCTATAAACTTAATTACAAGTACACTTAGTATGCTAATTATATTGGTTATAGGAGGATATGCTATAAACCTTAAGGTTATGTCTATTGGAATTTTGGTAAATTTAATATTGTATTCTCAAAAAATTTTTTCACCTTTAACTAATATTATAAAGTTATTTATACACTATGAATCAATAAAACCATCAATTTCTAAAATTAGGTTATTATTAGATGATAAAAATGAAATATCAAATGGATATAATGAAATTGATAATACAACATTTACAACTTTAGAGATTGAAAATTTAAACCTTAAATTTAAAGATAAAGATATTTTTAAAAATTTAAATTTAAGATTTGAAAAAAGTGAAATTATTGGAATTATTGGTAAAAATGGTTCAGGTAAAAGTACATTAATTAAATTAATAAGAAAAATTATACCTACTGATGAAGGAAAAATTTTATTAAATAAAATTAATATTGATGAAATTAGTTATGATTCATTAATAGAAAATATAAGTATAATGCCTCAAAATATATTTATAAATAAAAATACAATTGATATTATAAAAAATAAATTGAAAAACTATAATAATATAGATTTAATAAATAAATTCTTAGGTGAAAATAAAAATTTATTTGATGAGATAGGAAATATAAAATACAAAGTTGATAGTAATTCTTTAGGGGAGCTTCAAAAAATATTATTTTTAGAAACTATTTTAAATGAATCAAATATATATATTTTTGATGAACCATCATCTGCAATTGATATATCTAGTGAGAAATATATGGCTCAGATTTTAAAAAGTATTTCAAATAATAAAATAATAATTATTATTACACATAGAGAATTTTTATTAAATATATGTAACAGAATTATAAATTTGGATGAAATTTGATTTATTTAATATTATGAGTGGTATAATTAATATATAAAACTTTAAAATATTTTTGGTTCTATATTTAAATTTTTTAGTACTTTTATTATTTAATTAATAAATGATAATGAATATTTTTATTTTTTATAGGATATTAATATCTTTTTATTTAATATAATTAAATTTTAAAATTTATTACTTATGGTAAATAGTATTTTGAATAATAAAATAAAATTTATTTATCAATATTAGTAATAAATTTTTTTAGTTTATAAATTTACATAAATAATTTTTTATTTTAAAAAGATATTGTTCTAGTAAAAATATAATAAATAAAAATTTTATGAAATATTAGTTGATATAAATATTTTCAATTTTTAATAAAGTTACTAATTTTAATTATGCAGATATTATAAAATATGACCTTGACATTAGAAATATTTCTGGAAGATATTTTTTGATAGAAGATGAGTATTTGAAATGAAGTTAATTATTAAATAATAGATGAAAAGTAGCCCATTTGAACTTAGAATAGAGTTTGTAGCAGAAAATGCAAATGAATTAGGTTATAAAACCTACTGAAAAACCAACTAAAAATATTTGGTTAAAAGAAAATAATAGTATTATCAGGTAATGTTATAATATATTTAATAAAGTAGCCAAAGAAAGAAGAAAAATAAATAATACTATGTGGCAAGAAATAGTATATAACTATGATAAATCTAGAAGACTTATAGAAGTAAAAAGGCTTTTATAAAATGAAGTAAACGCTATTACAAAATATGAGTATGATAAAAACGGAAATATAATAAAAATAAAAACACCTAATGGATATGAAATAATAAGGGAATATGATAGTATAGACCGTTTAATAAGCGAAAGACATATTGAAAAAGGTGGTATAGATAATACTACAAAATTTGGATATGATAAAGCAAGTAATCTTGTTGAAATTACAGATAATCAAGGAAGAAAAACAACTATTGAATATGACTTATTAAATAGGGAAATACGCCGAATAGAAAAAGATGGAAGTATAACAAGAAAATATTACAACCCAAATGGTTTATTAAGTAAATAAAACCAGAACAATATAATAAAGAAAAAGATAATGGTTTAGGCTATCAATATAACTATAATCCAATGGGACAATTATATAATTGAAAATATAATAGAAAAAGAAGAAAAAAATATGTTGGAACAAAAATATTTAATTTATATAGAACAGTTTGAATTAATAAAGGAAAACTTTGAAACTTTAAAATTATTAAAGCAGGATATGAGAAAATATATATCTTATATAAATAAATTAATTTTAGATGGAAATTATAAAGAAACATTAAGTTATATAAATGAGTTAAATAATATTGATATATTTAAAAATAATACAAATATTATAAAAACTGATAATATTTGTATTGATACAATATTAAATTTAAAATTAAGTGAAGCAATAGAAAATAATATAAATGTAGAAACTGATA
>CALWDX010000067.1 GCA_944376805.1 uncultured Clostridia bacterium | reverse complement strand
CTAAAGTTTTTATTATTAATTATATCATATTTTAAATAAAAAATAAAGATATTATTATACAAAAATTATATAAATTTTTAATAAATAATGTAAAATTTTAATAAATTTTTATATAATTTTGTTATATTACTAAATTGTTTAGTATATTTAATACAATTAAAATGTTATGTTAGGGATAATTTATAATAACATAAATATAATATAATTTTTTTGAAAGTATCATATGATATAAAAGTTTTTAATATTTAAATGTTTTTAATACTATAAAATATAAAAAGTCCTTTAAAGGACTTTTTATATTTTATAGTATTTTATAGACTTTAATTGTTTATTATCAAAAAATTCAAATTTTACTATTAAAGGCATTATATCTTTTATTTTTTTAAAACTTTCATATAAAAATGATTTATCATAGAAATTTATAATTGTAGATAATGCTGTTCCATGAGTGCCAACAAGTAAAGTTTTATCATTAAAATTATGTAATAGATTATTCAATTCTTTGATATTTCTATCTTGTACTTCTTTTAAACTTTCACCATCTGTAAGTTTGTAATTGAAATCTTCCCACTGTTTTTTAGAAAATTGTTCAAAATCTTCAATCCAACAACTATCAATTTTTCTTTCTTTAAAATCTTCTACTATTTTTATATCTTTATGAATAAAATTTGCAAAAGGTTTTATAGTATCTATTGCTCTTTTATATGGACTAGAAAATATAATATCTATATTTTTATCTTTAAAAAATTCTAAAACTTTTATACAATCTTTTATACCTTTATCAGTTAATGGTCTTGTAATATCACATTTTACATTAAAGTCTGGTTGAGCATGTCTTACAAAATAAATAGTTGTCATATAATCACCTACCTATATACTATAAATAATATTATTAGATTTAAAATAAAAGATAATATTCCTATAAAATAAAATTTTGGTTTTTTAGTTTTATGTCTAAATAATTTCATTGATAAAAATCCACCTATAAACCCACCTAATAAAAATAGTATAAAAAGTGTGTTTTCTTTTATACGCCATTTATGTTTAATTGCTTTCTTTTTATCAATAAATATTAGAAAAAATAATATAATATTTACAATTAAATAATACATTAATATTATTGTTTCATAATTTCTCTCCAATCTAAATCACCTCTATCAAGAGTTAAAAGAAGAGCTTCTGCTGTAGCAAGATTACTAGCTAAAGGTATATTGTGCATATCACATAGCCTCATTATACTATTAATATCATCTTCATAATCTTTAGCATAAGAAGGGTCTCTCAAAAATATAAGTAAATCTATATCATTATTTATTATTTGAGAGCCTAGCTGTTGTTCACCACCTAAATGACCAGCTAAATATTTATTTACAGTTAGATTAGCAGTTTCTTCTACTAATGTACCTGTAGAACCAGTAGCAAATAAAGTATGTTTATTTAATATATGTCTGTAAGCAATACATAAATTTTCCATAAGAATTTTTTTGTTATCATGTGCAACTAATGCAATATTCATAATACTTCACCCCTTAAAATTAATGTTTATTATATTATACCACAAAAAGTAGATAAAAATAAAGATTTTTTTGTTTATTTTTCAAATAAATTTTTTGGGCGTGTCATACCCACATTTAAAACTAAACCTATACAAGACATATTAATAAGCATTGAACTACCACCAGCACTTAAAAAAGGAAATGGCATACCTGTATTTGGTAACAAACTACTAGCAACACCAATATTAACAAAAATTTGAAATACTAACATTCCAACTACACCAACTACAATAAGCATACCTAATGTATCAACTGCTTTATTTGCAATTATTAAACATTTAGCTATTATTGCAAGTGATAAAAATATAACTATACAACAACCAATAAACCCAAATTCTTCACCAATAACAGCAAATATAAAGTCATTATGAGAATAGGGGATATAGTTTAATTGATTCATACTTCCATTAAAAAGACCTTTTCCCATAAGTTGACCAGAACCTATAGCCCAAGCAGAATTTTTTGTTTGATATAAAGAACTATCTTTTGTATTTAAATCAAATGATACAATAGATGATATTCTATCTATTTGATAATCTTTTAAAAATAACCCTAGAAAGAAGTATTTTCCACTTATTATATCTATAGCTAATATTACTAGAATAGGTACAAGTATAATTAAAATAACTTTTATATATTTAAAATTTAAATTACCTGCAAAAACTTGAAAAGCTAATATTGCTATTATAACAAGTGAGGCAGATAATGAAGGTTGAGCTTTAATCAAAGCTACAGGTAATAATGTTAATAATGCTAAAATTGCTAATGTTTTAAATTCATTTATTGTATCTTTATTTTTTTCTATAAAAACTGCTATAAAAATAATCATAAAAATCTTACAAAATTCAGAAGGTTGAATACCAAAAATCCATCTTTTAACATTATTAATACTTTTTCCTAAAGGAGATAAAACAAGTAATAATAATATTAAATTTATAATATATATAGGAATATAAAATTTTGCAATAAATTTATAGTCAATAAATGCTGCTAAAAACATACCAAATATACTTATTATAAACCATATTATTTGATTTACAAATTCAGAACTTAAAAATTGCTCATTAAATCCTATTTCTAGTGTGTTAATTCTATTTGCACTACCTATAGCAGTTATTCCAATTATTGCCATACAAAATACCATAACTACAAGAAGATAATCAAAATAGATAAGTTTTTTCTTTAGCATATAAAAATCCTTTCTTATTTTATAAATTAAAAATTGCAAAAAAGCAGAGAAGGCTCCGCTTTTTAAAAATTAAGTATGTAACTATGTTATCCTTGATTTTTATGCATGCTTTTTATAGGTATATTTGCGTAAAGCATAGGAACACCATTTTTATCATCATCTGTTTCTGTTTTTGTTATTTGAATATCTAATTCATCTTCGTCTATTTCCATATAATTAGATATTACTCTAATTATATCTGTTTTTAACATTTCTAAAACTTGTGTTGAACAATTTGCTCTATCATGAATTAAAACTAATTTTAATCTATCTTTAGCAACATCTTTAGATGAAGGTTTTTTAGTAAATAAATTTAAATTATTAAACATATTATCTAGCACTATAATTCCTCCTTGTTAATATAAATGTAAGATTTATTGAGCTTTCTTTCCAAATAAGCTTCTAAATTTATCTAATAAAGTTGGATTATTAGATAATTCCATAAGAGGAACGTCATTACCCATTATTCTTTGAGAAATATTTTTATATGCTTGTCCAGCTTTAGAATTTGCATCTGTAATAGCAGGTTCTCCTTTATTAGCAGATATAACAATACTTTCATCATCTGGAACAATACCAATAATATCTATAGCTAATATTTCTGTTACATCTTCCATAGCCATCATATCACCTTTTTTTACCATATCAACTCTAATTCGATTTAAAATAAGCATAGGGTCATTCAATTCATGTGCTTCTAAAAGCCCTATTATTCTATCAGCATCTCGTACAGCAGAAACTTCTGGAGTAGTAACAACAATAGCCTTATCTGCACCAGCAATAGCATTTTTAAATCCTTGCTCTATACCAGCAGGACAATCTATAATTACATAGTCAAATTCTTCTTTTAATGTATCACATAATTTTTGCATTTGTTCTGGGCTTACTGCATCTTTATCTCTTGTTTGTGCAGCTGGCAATAAAAATAAGTTGTCAAAGCGTTTATCTTTAATAAGAGCTTGTTTTAATCTACAATTACCTTCTACAACATCTATAAGATCATACACTATTCTATTTTCTAAGCCCATTACAACATCTAAGTTACGAAGTCCTATATCAGCATCTATCATAGCAACTTTTTTACCTGCAAGTGCAAGACCAGTTCCTAAATTTGCTGATGTTGTCGTTTTACCAACGCCACCTTTCCCAGATGTAATAACTATAACTTCACTCATTCAAACTCCTCCTGAATTAAAAGTATAAAATTTTTGATATACATATATATTAACAGAATTTTATAAAAATTGCACTAATTTTTTTAAGCAAATAATAACAAAAACATACATAATTATTTATTTAGTTAGTTGTTCAACAAATATTTGATTTTCTTTTACATAAGCATATTCTGGCATAATGTTCCTTTTTATGTCATTAGGAAAGTATGCTAAACAATCACCTATAATAAGTTGAGTTGGCATCATATATAAAGCTGATATAAAACAATCTTTATCACCTTTACAACCAGCGTGTACAACTCCTTTTAATTTTCCAAGGATAATAACATTTTTTTCTGCTGTTACTTGACCACCAGGATTTACATCTCCAATAATAATAACACTTCCAGGAAATGATATTTTTTGACCACTACGCAATGAACCTTTATAAAAATGTGTTAAATTATTATTAGCATCAGCTATGAAATTTTGTAACATTAAGGTGTCTTCTGAAGAAGTATCTTCTTCAGAATCACTTCCTAAATTATTTACGAATGAAATATCAATACCAGATTCTTTTGATATTATATTTAAAAGTTTCATTTCTTCTTCTTCAGATATGTCTCTACCTTTAAAAGTTATTGAACTATTTGCATCTTTAAAAAAAGATTTTGCATTTTTAACTTTTTCTAAAAGAGCAATTTCTATATCTTCAAAAGGTACTTCTTTTTCAAGTATTATTGATATACCATTAAGACCACCTTTAAAGATAACTATATTTTTATTCAAAATATTTACCTCCCTAATAAATACACATTATTGAGTAAGACTATTTGTATATTTTTTTTCTGGTTCTTTGTTAAGTGCTAAATATTCCTCTAAAATTTTAATTGTTATTTTAGATGCTGGAGAATAACTGTCATCACCATAAGGAATAAATACAGAAATAGCTATTTGAGGGTCATCATATGGAGCAAACCCAATATAAACATTATGATTATTATACTTTAAATTTTCTTGAGCAGTACCAGATTTTGCAGCAACTTTGATAGGGAAATCTCTAAAATACTTTCTTAAAGTACCTCTTTCACCATGTGTAACTCTATACATACCATTATGTATAGCTTTTAAATTTTCTGGCTTAATTTCTACTTTATGTTCTAAAACAGGTTCATATTGATTTATAATTTTACCATTATTATCAATAATTTTATCAAGAAAATGTAAAGAGTATCTATAACCACCATTAGCTAATGTTGCTGTATATTTAACAATTATTGATGAAGTATAATTGTTATATGCTTGACCTATTGCTGTTCTTATAGTATCACCAGCATTCCATTTTAAATCTGATTCTGGTGCATCAGGATTTCTTGAAGATTCTATATATTTTTTATATTCTGGAGAAGATATTTTAGAAGGATATTTTTGTAAAGCAGAAGAATCATATAATTCATATATTTCTACCCCAGAACGTTGATTTAAACCAAATTCTTCCATGTATTTATTTAATGTACTAATACCCATTCTATGAGAAATATCATAATAAAAATAATTACAAGATACTTCTAAAGATTTCTCCACATCAACAGCACCATGACTACCACCTGAACTGTGAATCCAACATTTAGCATATGGAAGCCCTGCATCTTTGTAAACTCCTTTATCATAAATAGTAGTATGAGGTGTTATAAGACTTGTTTCTAGACCTGCTATTGCTGCTATTGGCTTAAATACAGAACCAGGTGCTCTAGGTTCTGTAAAAGGTCTATTATTCATAGGTGAAGTAGGGTCATTATTTAATTGTCTATAATAGTCATTATCAAAATTGTTTACAAATCTATTATTGTCATATGAAGGATAAGAAACAGTTGATAATATAGCACCAGATTTTACATCAGATACAATAACAGAAGCTGAAGCTGGAGCTTGTAGCATACCTGTCATATGTGGTGTTATTTGTAATGTTTTTAATTTATCAATTAGAAATTGTAAAGAAGATATATTACCAGATTTAATACGATTTACATATTTTTCTTCATCTACAATAATACCTTGTTCATATAAAGCCATAATAACATTTGTTTGAGATACTAAATTATCTTTAATTCCTATAGATAATATTTTTCTTGCATTGTCTAAATCTTCTGATGCTTTACTATCTTTAGATAATATATATTGTTTGATTTTATAAGAGTAAGTGCCATCTTGTGAATTTAATATTGTTTTCATATCTATTGTATTAGCTTTTACCATAGCTGAAAATATTTCTTTAGAAGCTAAATTTGGACCTGCTGTGTTTCTTCCTAGAAGTCTATTTATAATAGTTTCACTCAAAGCAGTTTCTATTGCATCATATACAACTTTATTTAAATTTGCATCTAAAGTTAAAAAAACATCTTTACCAGGTGTAGGTTCAATAGAAAATTCATCAAGTTTTCTAATTTTTCTACCTAAATTATCTACTTCATAATAAGCTGTACCATCAATACCATTTAAAGTAGTTTCAAATGCTTTTTCTATACCTTCTTTACCAACAATATCATTATTATTATATTCTTCAAAACCTTGTTTTTGATAATATTCTAACTCTTCAGGATTGATACTTCTAATATATCCTAATGTATGAGAAAAAGATTCTCCTCCAGGATAAACTCTTTTACCTTCAACATCAATATAAACACTTATAAATTCAGATGAATTTTCTTCTATTGTTGCAATAGTTTTTTCACTAACATCATATGCTAAAGTTACAGGAATAAACTTTGAAAATCTACTTTTAAATAATTCAGACCTTACTATTAAAATTTTTCTTGCATCTTCATCTGACAATTTAGGGTCTATTTCAAATTGCTTTCTTAAACCTTTAAATGCTTGTTCTGCTGTTATTTCTTCTTGTGGCATTTCTAGAACATTAGGTAAGTTCATATCATTTTTCCAAGTTTTTTCTAAAGATTTACTACCATTAAATAAAAATGTATAAGGTTTTTCTTTAGAAATAGGAAATTCATCTACTATTTGTTCATTATTTCTTTCTAATAATTGCATTGTTTTTAATATAACATCATTTAAGGTAAAACCTGTTACTTTAGGGTCTATATTTATACTTGGGTCTACATTTACAGTAAAAGAAGATTCATTTACTGCTAATGGTCTTCCAAATTTATCATATATATTACCACGGGGTGCTTCTAAAGTAATGGGTTTTGAAATTGTTCCTAAAACTTGATTTGCTAAAAATTCACCTTGTACAAGTTGTAAAGTATATAATTTTATTATTAATATGAAAAATAAAATACTAGTACCTATAAATATAATCAAAAGTCTTATACTATTGTTGTTTAAATTGTTTAAGCGTATTTTCATATTTCACCATTGCCAAAAATATATAAAAATATAAAAATTTTTTAATATCACTATTCAAAGGTTTAAATTTAAATATAGTATGTCTTAAATAGTAAGATTATCTTATGATAATTATAATATATTTTTATATTGGCTATCCTTTCTTATAATTAATCTAATTAAAATTATTAATAATAATATATTTTTCATAATTTCATATATTTTAATTAATTTATATTAGTCTAATCAGTTTTTAGGAATTTATTGTTTAAATAAATTTTTATTTTTTCTATCATATTTTTCTAATTTTTTATTTAATATAAAAAGGATTCTATAAATTAAAAATGATAAAATTGATGTATATAATGCTTCAGGTATAATTATAATTTTTAAAAATGGCATTATATTTGGATGTCCTTGTAAAAATGCATTAAAGAAGAAAAATAAAAATTCATAAAAAATATTAAAAAATAAAGTTAAAAAAAATGGTATAAAAATACTATTTTTATAAAATTCATTAAATATTTTACCACATAAAAATCCTGTTACAAGTCCTATAAAGGCATTTAGTCCTAAAAATTGACCAAAAAATGAATCTACTAAAAATCCCGAAACAAATCCTATGAATCCACCTTCTATTTCACCACGCATAAATGCAAAAGATACTATTAAAATAACCATTGTATTAGGTGTTATATCAACTATTTCTATTTTATGAAATAAAGTGGTTTGTAAAATAAAATTAATTAAGATTAGAGCTATATAAGTAATATAACGCAATTATAACCCTCCAAATATAGATTTAAGTTTAAATTTAGGTAAGTTTTATACATTTATATGTAATACTAACCTTAAGGTTAGATAAAGGCAAAATTTTATTTTTTACCTTTATCTATAACTAAAACTTTTTCAAGATGTTTAAAATCAACAGCAGGTTTTATTGTAGCAGTTTTAGAAAGTTTATTATTACTTTCTAAATGAACCTCTGTAACATATCCTACAGTTATACCTGCTGGATATATTTCACTTAAATGTGATGTAACTATTTCATCACCTTCTTTTATTTCAGCATCTTTATCAATATAGTCCATTTTTAATATTCCTTTGTTTGAAATATCACCTTTAACAAAACCTTCATCATCTGTTCTTAAAGTTTTAGAAGAAACAGAATAAGTACCATTTATTATAGAACTAACTTTTGCATAATTAGGACCAACTTCTTCTACTTTTCCAACAAGTCCACCAAAAGCTAATACCACCATATTTTTTTCAATACCATCATTAGAGCCTTTATCTATTGTAAAATTTTCATACCAATTTCCAGGGTCTCTAGCAATAATATTACTTGTAATTGTAGAATATTGTCCATATCTAGAAGATGCATCTAAAAGTTCAGATAATTTCTCGTTTTCTCTTTCTAATTGTTGAAGTCTATTAATTTCTTGATTTTTTAATTCTAACTGAATTTTTAATTCTTCATTTTCTTTTTCTAAGTCATTAATATTAGAAAAAGCATTTATTTTTTGCTCTATCCATTTACTAGAAGATGTTAAAGCACTTTGTATTGGAGTAATAACAAAACCAAAAGTACGTTCAAATAGGGAAGGGCTTATTCTATTAAAAGAAATCAGTCCTAAAACTATACATAGTATTATAAAAAAACCTATAAATAATTTTTTATTTTTTATAAGAAACTTCAATATAAAACGCCCCTTAGTTCATTCTTAATCTTTGAGATGATATAAGAACATTTTTTAATGTGTCAATCTGTTCTAAAACCATACCTGTTCCAAGAGCAACACAATTTAAAGGTTCATCTGCTATATGAACAGGCATACCTGTTTCTTCAGATATAAGAATATCAAGACCTTGTAATAAAGCACCACCACCAGTTAAGTATATACCTGTTTCCATTATGTCAGAAGCAAGTTCTGGGGGAGTTTTTTCTAATGTAGACTTAATAGCATCTATCATAGAATAAACAGGTTCTTCTAATGCTCCTTGTATTTCTTTAGCAGTTATAGTTATTGTTTTAGGAAGCCCTGTAACTAAGTCACGCCCTCTTATATCCATTTTATCTTGTTCATTACCAAGATAAGCACAACCAATAGTAACCTTTATATTTTCAGCACTTCTTTCACCAATAGCTAAATTATATTCTTTTTTAATATAGTTAACAATAGAAGAATCAAAAACATCCCCAGCAACTCTTATAGATTTACTAGTAACAATACCACCTAAAGATATAACAGCAACTTCACTTGTACCACCACCAATATCTACAACCATATTACCAGAAGGTTCTCCAACAGGTAGACCAGCACCAATTGCAGCAGCCATAGGTTCTTCTATAAGATATGCATTTTTTTCTTTAGCTCCAGCAGCCATAGCAGCCTCTATAACTGCACGCTTTTCAACTTCTGTAACACCAGAAGGTACACAAATAACTATTCTTGGTTTACTAGAAAATAATGATTTATTATAGGCCTTACCAATAAAATATTTTAACATTTCTTGTGTTACTTCAAAATCTGCAATAACACCATCTTTCATAGGTCTAATAGCTTGTATTGACCCAGGAGTACGACCTATCATTTTTTTAGCTTCATCACCAACTGCTAAAACTTGTCTTGTCATTGTATTTATTGCTACAACTGAAGGTTCATTTACTATAATTCCTTTTCCTCTAACGAAAACTAGTGTATTAGCTGTTCCTAAATCTATTCCCATATCTTTTGTCATTGTCAACATATATTTCCTCCTAAAAAATAATTATTTATAGTATATCCAAAAAAATATAAAAGTAATACAACTAAAAACCATATAATAATAAATTTTAATATTAAAAATAAAAATTTTTCTAAAATATTGTATTATTTTGTAAGTATAATACTACATTAATATATAATACAACGTTTTTAAATATATATCAAGTTAAAATAACAATCTAATTTGTAAAATTTTTATGACATAAAAATTCATATTTATTAAGTATATGATAAAGTTTATTTATAGGTAAACCCATAATAGAATAAAAATCACCATCTATTTTTGATACTAAAAATCCACCCTTGCCTTGAATACCGTATGCACCAGCTTTATCCATAGGTTCTAATGTATCAATATATTCCAAAAGTTCTTCTTTAGAAAATTTTGAAAAGTACACATTAGAAGAAGAATAAATAGTTTCTTCAAAAAATGTACCATTTTTAATTCCTACAAGACTAAGACCTGTATATACAGTATGCATATTACCATTTAAAAGTAACAACATATTGAGTGCATCTTCTTTATCTTTAGGTTTTCCAAGTATTAAATCATTAATAGATACTATTGTATCACAACCTATTACACAAATATCATATTTATCTTTTTGTATTTTATTAAATATATTTTTAGCTTTTTCTAAAGCAAGGGTTTTTACAAGTTCAATACCTTTTAAATTTTTAAAAGCATCTTCATCTATATCACTAGGCATTAAATCAAACTTTATACCCATTTGATTTAATAAAGCACATCTTCTTGGAGAAGATGAAGCTAATATAATTTTTTTCATAATTTACCACCTTTAAGTCAATTTTTTATATATTAAAATAGATATAATCATACCTATAATACCAGATAAAGTAAAGTTTATTGTAAAAGAAAATTGTATAGATATTATTTCTAAATTTATTGATAAAGGTGATGTCAAGCCAATAGTTTTACCATAACTTAACCAATTAAGATATTTTATATCTTTAACAATATCACCTATAAAACAACCAATAATTAAACCAGATATAACAGTTAAAACAAAAATTATATTACTTTTTGAACTTTTTATAAAATCAACCCCTTTAATAGTTAATTTATCATTAATTGTAAATCTTACAAGATACAATTAACTTTATATATTTTATAATAATTTTCTGAATTTTTCAATAAAAAAATGAATATTTTTAAATAATTATAAAAGTTTTTGATAATTTTAAATTTAATATCTTAAAATAGTAATAATTTTTATTAATATACATATAAATTACTTAAAAGACAAAGGAGGAATAAAAAATGTTTATTAAGGACAAGCTTATAAATTATTTTGGAAAAAATATAAAAAATTTAATAAATAATGTTGACTACAAATATTTTGAAGAAGCTGAAGAAATTAGAATAAGATTAGATAGAGGTATTATATTTAAAACATTTAATAAAGAATATTTTATTTTAAATAATATGACTATAAGTGAAAATAGTAATAATGATATTTATAAGCCTACAATAGAGGATATAACTCAAACCATAGAAACTATGAGTGATTATTCTATATATGCATTAGAACAAGAACTGAAAAATGGATTTATAACATTGAAAGGTGGTTTTAGAATAGGTATAACAGGAAAAGCAATTATAGAAGATAATAAAGTTAAAACAATAAGAAACATATCCTCTATAAATATTAGAATTGCTAAAGAAGTAAAAGGGTGTTCTAAAAATATTTTAAAATACTTAACATATCCTAATATAAAATCTACAATGATAATATCTCCACCAAATTGTGGTAAAACTACACTTTTAAGGGATATTATAAGAAATATTAGTAATAGTAAAGAAAATGTCGGTTTAGTAGATGAACGCTCTGAAATAGCAGGTACATATATGGGTAAAATACAATTAGATGTTGGATTAAGAACCGATATTTTAGATAGATGTACAAAATCAGAAGGTATGCTTATGCTTTTAAGGAGCATGTCTCCTACAGTAATAGCTGTTGATGAAATAGGAAGTGATGAAGATATAAAAGCTATTGAAAAGATTGCAAATAGTGGTGTAAAAATTATTTGTACAGTACATTCTAACAATATAGAAGAAATAAAACAAAAAAATAATATAAAAAACATAATAGACAATAAAATTTTTGAAAGATATATTGTATTAAATAGGAAAGATAAAATTTGTAATATAAAAAATATATATGATGAAAATTTTACAAGTATATATAGTGAGGTATGTTAAATGTATTTTAAAATATTTGGTTGTATCATTATTTTAATAGGATTTTCTATTATAGGTATATATTATGCATATAAACCTATTTATAGAAAAAATGACCTTTTAGAAATGAAAAGGGCATTATTAGCATTATCATCAGAAATAACATTTTTTTCTAGCATTAATGAAGCAATATTAAATATTGAAAAAAATATGCAAAAACCAATAAAAAATATATTTATAAAATTTAGAGAAAATTTAGAAGAGAAAAGAGGCGAAGAATTATCTACTTTATGGACAGATGCATTACAAAATGGTTGTTACGAAACATACTTTAATAAAGAAGATATAGAAAATATAAATATTGTAGGTAAAATAATTGGTTCTTTTGATATAGGATTAAATATAGATGGATTAAATATAGTAATAGATTATATAAATTCTACTGTAAATCATTTAGATAATGAAAAAAATAAAACATTTAAAATGTACCAAAGTTTAGGAATTTTGTCAGGACTTATGATAATAATATTATTAATTTAGAGGTGTTAATATGGACATAACAGTTATTTTTCAAATTGCAGCAGTTGGAATATTAGTTTCTGTTTTAAATCAAGTGCTTATAAGGGCCGGTAGGGAAGAACAAGCTATGCTTACAACTCTTGCTGGATTAGTTGTAGTTTTATTTTGGGTTATACAATATATAAGTGAACTCTTTGAAACAGTACAAACATTATTTAGTTTATAATGGAGGGGTTTATTTGGATATTTTTAAAATATGTATAATAGCTATTATTGCTGTAATAGTTATTTTAACTATAAAACCTCAAATGGCTAATATATCTATTATGATTACTATCGTTAGTGGTGTAATAATATTTATTATGATTATACCAACATTAGAAGAAGTAGTTAGTTCTATATTAGATATTGTTTCTGTATTAGATATTGGTATAGAACATATAGGTGTTATATTAAAAATAATAGGAATATCTTATATATGCGAATTTTCTTCACAAATTTGTATAGATGCAGGAGAAAGTGCTATTGCCTCAAAAATAGAATTAGCTGGTAAAGTTCTTATTATGTTTATATCAATACCTATAATAACAAGACTTTTAAATTTAATAACAAATCTTATGCCTTAGGGGGAAAGATATGAAAAAACTAATACTTATAATAACATTTATTATAATATTTTCTAAAAATACATATGCTAATGAATATATATCAGAAGGACTTAATAGTTTAAACCTTAAACAATATGATACAATAATAAATAATAATATTTATAAAAGTGATTTTCAATTTTCAAAGTTAATAGATGATATATTTTCAGGTGAAGGATTAAATTTTAGTATTAGTAAAATTTTAAATTATATAATAAAGTCTGTTTTTCAAGAAATATTCATTAATTCAAAAATAGTAAAAAATATAATATTAATATCTTTTTTAGCTGCATTTTTTAAAATTTTAACAGAAAGTTTTAAAAATCAAAGTGTAGCAGAAATAGGCTTTTATACAACATATATGGTTATAGCTATGCTTTTAGCAACTAGTTTTAATATAGTAATAGAAATTTTATATAATACTATAAATAGTATATCTAATATTATAAATAGTATAATGCCTATTTTAACTGGTCTTTTATTTATGTCTGGTGCTCCAACAAATGCAACTTTGTTTAGTAGTTTCATTTTAACCTCTTTAACTATTTTATCATTTTTTATAAAAAATCTTTTCATACCTTTAATTTCAGCAACAGTTATTTTAAATATTATAAATTATATTACACCTAAAGAAGTTTTAAATAAACTTATAGAATTTTTAAAATGGTTTATAAATTTATCATTAAGAAGTTTGGCTTTAGGTTTAGGTTTTATAGTATCTTTACAGAGAATAGGAGCTCCTATATTAAATGGTGTTGTAAATAAAACAGCTAAAACTTTTATAAGTTTTGTTCCTGTTGTAGGTGATGCTATGACAGGTGCTATTGATAGTATTATGTATTTTGTAGGACTTTTAAAAAGTGGTATAGGTATAGCTATAGTTATTACTATTGTAATATGTTCTATTGTTCCAATAGTAAAATTAGTTTCACTTATACTTATATATAAAATAACAGCTATATTAATAGAACCTATAA
Organism: uncultured Clostridia bacterium; assembly: GCA_944376805.1. Lineage (GTDB taxonomy): Bacteria > Bacillota > Clostridia > Lachnospirales > CAG-274 > Tyzzerella. The sequence goes on along the minus strand of CALWDX010000067.1, from coordinate 13,966 downwards.
CAGATAGAAGAATTACATCTTGTGTTGATATAATGGGGGATTATACAAAACTTATTTTATCTAGTTTGATTGTATTTTTAATATTATTTATATTCTTTATAGTCATTATGTTAAGTGTTACAGGATAAAGGAGTTAAGACTATGATAGATTATTTTTATAATTATATAAAAAATATTATTTTCTTTTTAATCTTTATGTCTTTTATACAAGTTATTTTACCAACTAATAAATATCGTTCATATATAAATTTAATTTTTGGTATGATATTAGTATTTATTATGATAGAACCTTTAAATATTTTATTTGATAATGTTAAAAATATTGAAGCTATAACAATATTTAATGAAGATGATTTTAAAAATAATAATATAGATATTAATAAATATAAAAATATACAAAATGAAATGGTAAAAAGTGCTTTTAAAGATAATATAAAAAAACAAATAGAAACCATACTAAAAGATAATTACTTTATAAAAGACATTGAAGTTTCATTATATGAAAATAAATATGATGAAATAAATATACAAGAAATTCAATTAACATTAACATCTAACAATAAAAATATTTATGTAAAACCATTTAAAGAAGATAATGATTTAAAATTAAAAGAACAAAAAGAAATAGATAATATAAAAAATACAATTTCTCAATATTATAATTTAAACATTGAAAATATATCTATTATGTTAACATAAAAGGGGATTTATTATATGAATATCATAAGAAAAATATTTAAAGATAAAAAAAATTACTATAATATACTAATTGGAATATTTTTTGGTATATTATTACTTATTTTTAGTAATAATTTTAATAAAAGTAATAAAAAAGAAAACTCAAACATAGATTATAAAGGACAATCTATAAATACAAATATTAATAGTACATATGAAACTCAATTAGAAGAAAGATTGAAAACTATATTAAGTCAAGTTACAGGGGTTGGTAATGTAGATATTATGATAACTTTAGAAAATGGTAAGGAAATTGTAACAAAAAATGATACTATAAAAGAAAATTCTACAACAAATGAAGAAGCTTTAAATGGTGATAAAAGACAAATTATATCTAATAAAGAACAAAATTCAACAGTGAAAATAGGTAGTGATGAACCACTTATTTTAAAAGAATTAACACCTAAAATAGCTGGTGTTTTAATAGTTGCACAAGGTGGTGGAAATGTTGAAACAAAAAATATGCTTATAAATGCAACAAATGCATTATTAGGTGTAGAATTGCATAAAATAGAAGTATTAGAAATGAAGTAATATTTCAATATATATATGAATAAAATTTACTATATATTTATTAATTTAATTTTAAGGAGGCACAAAAAAATGTTTGCGTTTAAAAGAAATCAAGTTATAATAACAGCTTTAGTTGTTATGGTTGGAGCTGCTGGATATTTAAATTATGTTGGAAATAATACAGAAGCTACAGAGGTTGCATTAACAGATGATGGTGATATAACAGGTCTTGTACCAGATTATGACTTATATGGTGAAGAAGTAGTACATAATGAAACTGATGGAAAAAACAATGAAGAAACAACACCTGTTAATGCTACAGCTTCTAATGAAGGTTCAGACGATGAAGCAGGTAAAGCTGTTTTTGTTAATAATAGTAATGATACATCTTATTTTGTTCAAGCAAAATTAGAAAGAGAACAAGCAAGAGCAAAACAAAAAGATATTTTAACTGAAATGATTAATAATGATAATATAGAACAAGAGAAAAAAGCTACTGCTGCTGATGAAATGCTTAAAATTCAAGAAAGAATAGAAAAAGAAACAGCTGCTGAAGCAATGATAGAAGCAAAAGGATTTAAAGAAGTGTATGTTAGAATAGATAATGATACAGTAGATGTTGTTGTTAATAAAACTGAAATTAGTGAAGCTGAAATTGCTCAAATTGAAGATATTGTAAAGAGAAAAACAGGTGCTACTGTTGATAAAATAAGAATAAGCCCTATAAAAAAATAGTTTAATATTATTATAAAAAAATACTTTCTAAACCTAAAATTTAGAAAGTATTTTTTTTGTAAAATTACTAGCACAAATTTTAATTTTATGTTATAATTACTAGGAAATTCTTATTATCTAATAATTAATAAACAAAATTTTAAAGAAAAGGTGGGTTTTAATGAATTGGTACAAAAATTTAAAAATTAAATTTAAATTTATTATTTGTTTTGGGATAATATCTATTTTGGTATTTTTATTAGGAATAGTTGGTGGAAGGACTATTAATTCAATTAATAATACTTATCAATCATCTATAAATGAGAATGAAGAAACTGTAATTAAATCATTATCTGTTATAGTAGATGTTATTGAATTAAGAAATACTGCTTTTAATAATTTAATGCATATAGCTCCAAATACTGTAGAAGAAATTCAAAAAGAAATGAATATCGCTTATGATAAAGCTACAAAATCAGTAAATGATTATATTTCAACTCTTAAACAAGATGGTGATACTAGAAAAGATGAAATAGAATTATTATTGAATATTGATGAATTATTAAAAATATATAATGATAATTTTGCATTATATGTAGAATATGTTGCAGCTAATGATAAGGTCAAAGCAGAGGAGGTAGACGTTATTGTTACAAAAGCTGGTAACGAGATATTTCAATCTATTTATAAATCACCAGAATTAGCATTTAAAGTTTTAGCACAAAGTGTTAGCGAAACAGATTCAGTTGCTAACAGAAATTTAATAAAATTTTTAATAGTATTTGTTATAATTCAATTTTCAGTTTTAATTTTTGCTACAACATTAGCAAAATCTATTAGAAATCCTTTAAATAATTTAAAAAATATTGCTTTAAATGTTTCTAAAGGTAACTTAGATAATAATTGCAGAACAAATGTTACTGATGAAATTGGGGAATTATCTAATGCTATTGCAGATATGTCTGAAACATTTCAGTATATACTTGATGATATAAATGAGCTTTCAAATGAGCTTGATGAAGGTAATATATATCATAGAATAAATACAGATAGATATGAAGGTTCATTTAAAGAAGCTACAAACGCTATAAATATAGCTACAAACAATTTAATTGAAGATTCATTATATGTAATAGATAGAATAAAAGATTTTGGTAATGGTGAATTTAACATAAAAGTAAAAGAATTCCCAGGAGAAAAAGTTATAATAAAACAAGGCATTATTTCTGTGCAAGAAGCATTAAAGAGTGTTTCTAATGATATAGTAAAACTTATCCATGCTGCTAATGATGGTAACTTAGAGTTTAGACTTAACACAACTAAATATATTGGTGAATGGAAAGAAATTACAGAAGGTTTAAATCAATTTGCTGAAAATGTTGTTATTCCTATTAAGGAAACTCAAAATGCTCTCAATCAATTTTCATTTGGTAATTTTGAACATAGAATAACTAATGAATATAAAGGTGAATTTAATAAGATTAAACAAACAGTAAATTATACTGCTGAAACAATAGGTTCTTATATATCAGAAATATCTAATATATTAGAAGAAATGGCTAATAAAAACTTTAATGTTTCTATAGATAGGGATTATATTGGAAACTTTGAAAAAATACAAAAGTCTGTTAACTTAATTATTGAAAATCTTAATATACTTACAAAAGATATTATATCTTCAGCTGAGCAAGTTTCTATAGGCTCAAAACAAATTTCAGAATCTAGTGTTTCTTTAGCTGAAGGAGCTGCTGAGCAAGGAGCTGCTGTTGAAGAACTTAATGCTACAATTAAATTTATATCAAAACAATCTAGAGATAATGTTGATAGCTCAGAAACAGCTAGTAATTTAGCATTAAAAGCTAAAAATAGTGCAAATGAAGGTAGTAAACAAATGGATAATATGTTAGTTGCTATGGAAGAAATAAATAATGCAGCTAGTAGTATATCTAATATAATAAAAGTTATAGATGATATTGCTTTCCAAACTAATATACTTGCACTTAATGCTGCTGTTGAGGCTGCTCGTGCTGGTGAACATGGCAAAGGTTTTGCTGTTGTTGCTGAAGAAGTTAGAAGTCTTGCAGCTAGAAGTCAACAAGCTGCTAAAGAAACTACTGCACTTATTGGAAGTTCTGTAGAAAAAGTTTCTGAAGGTTCTAAAATTGCTAACAATACAGCTGAATCTTTACTTGAAATAGTAACTCAAATTGAAGAAATAGCAAATCTTACTTCATCTTGTGCTATATCTTCTAAAGAACAAGAAGCATCTATTGATCAAATTATAGAAGGTATTTCTCAAATTTCTACAGTTACTCAAATTAATACAGCTGCAAGTGAAACATCTGCTTCTGCTGCTCAAGAATTATCAAGTCAAACTGAAATTTTCTACAATTCGGTTTCAGATTTTAAACTTAAATATTAAAATAAATATAAAAAATGAACCCTTATTAATTTTTAGGGTTCATTTTTTATATTAAGTTGTTAAAGTTTTTACAGTATTAATATCACATATAGAATATATTGTAATATCTCCATTAGTGTTATTAACACCCATAATACCATCACCAGCAGCAAATATTCTTCCATCAATATTTTCTGTTACTGGTAGAACTATATCTTCTGTTAAAGTAGTTATATCATTAATTACTGGAATACTTGTATTTTTTAAAATAGCAGTTTCTAAAACATTATTTACTTCATTTGTTATATTAGCTGTACTTAAAACATCTGCTGTTGTAGTAGTTAATAAATCTGTTGGTTTTACTATAGTTGTATTTGTTATATTTTCTACATCAACTGTTGTTTTGTCAAGAGTTTCAATAACTGTTGCTGTTGTAGGTGTATCTATATTATTTATTTCTTCAGTTGTAACATTATTAACAACTTTAATAGGCCTTGTAGTTGGAGTTATAGTATCTATAACAGGTATATTTGTTGAAGATACTGTTTTTGTAAATGTATCTGTAGTAGGTGTTCCTATTTGACTAACATTTACAACAGTTGGACTTCCTGTATCTCCACCTAAAACATTAGTATTTGCATCTAAAACATATTTATTTGTATTACCATTATATGTTATATCTTGATTTCCAACTTTAACATTTAACACTATATCACTTACAGGATTTGTACCATCAATAGATTGTTGTGCTATAGTTACTTGTAAAACTCCTGTACCAGTAGAAGTAAAACTTGGAATACCTATTTCAGTAGGTGTTATATTTTGTATGTTTGTAACATTTGATATTACACCAGTAACTTCACTTCCACCACTAAAACCCGTTACAACTGTATCTGTTGTTGAAGAAACTTGATTAATAACATTTTTAGTTGTACTTTCAACATTTGTTACAACATCTATATCTGTTGTTTCAACATTTGTTACAACATTTATTGGTGTAGCTGTAATAGGTGCACTAACATCAACTGTTGTTTCTGTAACATCAGATAAAACTGTTGTTGGAGTTGTTTCTATTGTTGAAACTACATCAATATTTGTAGGTGTAACTTCACTTGTAACAGTAGCTGTAGTTGTTTCTAAAGTTGAATTTGTAACAGCCTCTATTTGTGTTGTATCTAATACAGAATTTTGTAATACATCCTCTGTTGATATGTCTGTTACTACTTGTATAGTTTGGGATTGTGCAGTATTTCCATTAAAACTTACAGTTTCAACAGTATTAATATTTTGATTAATATAATTTTGTATACCTTGTGCACATTGAACATCAGCATTTTTACAACTGCTACAATCATTATAATAATTTTTATCTGGAACACCACAAGTTGTTGCTATATTTTTTATACCATTTAATAAATCTATATTAAATGAACTACCAGTAGTAGTAGAAGTTAAAATAGTTATCTTAGCTATATCACATAAAGATATTGCTAAACTTGGAGTTACTAAAGTTGTTTTTGTAAGTTGTATATTATTAATTGTTAATTTAGAAAAATTAATAATATTTGAAGTACCATCACTAGTTACTATTTCTACATCTACATTAAATCCAAAAAGTTGTTCATTTTTTACTGCGTTTATTATTTCAATAATAGCTTTTCTTATACTATTTAATGAACAAGAATTATCTATTTTATCTGGTGCACATACTTGGTTATAATCACAATTGTTTTCACAATTACAATTAGAGTTATAAAAATTTCTATTGTTATATAAGCTCATTTTTCCAGTCCTTTCTATATTTTTTATACATTAAATACTTGTACACTATATATTATGATTGAGTTTTAATTTATGACACAAAATAAAACTAAAAAATTAAAAAAGACTAGTAATTTATTCTAAATTTATATATAATATATTTAAACTAATTTTTATGAGGTGAATTATTTGAAAAAATTAAATTGTTTTATTTTAACTTGTTTTATTTCATTAAACTTTTTTTCTTTTACTGCATTTGCAGAAGAAAAGTTTATAAGTGTAGGTTTAACAAAATATAAAGGGGTAAGTAATATTTCTTTAGACAATAATTATATTACTTTAGGAAAAGAAAATAATTATTCATTTTCTTCAGATTTTTCATTAAATAGTAGTAGTAATTTTACTATAAAACCTTTAAGTAATTACACTATAAAATATACTCAATCATTTTCTAGTTATAATGAAGCTTTAAGTATTTCAATGAATTATAATGATAGTTATGTTTATAAAGAAAATAACTACTATACTATGATAGGCAATTTTAATAGTAGTTCAGAGGCTAATAATTTTATGTTAAATCAAAATATTAATGGTGAAGTTTTAAAATTAGATAATACTATAGGTATATATGATAATAATAAATTATTAATAGCTTATAAAGATAGTATAGCTATTAAATCAAATGATTATATATCTTTAGGAAATAAACCATATAGAAATTTTATAAATATAGTTTCTAAAAATAATAGGTTAGTAACTACAAATATAGTAAATGTAGAAGAATACTTATATGGTGTTGTTCCATCTGAAATGCCTCCATCTTGGAGTAAAGAGGCTTTAAAAGCACAGTCAGTTGCTGCTAGAAACTATGCTTATTCTAATGCTGGTATACATAAAAATGAAGGTTTTGACCTTTGTGATACAATACATTGTCAAGTATATGAAGGTGTAAATAATGAACAACAATCTACAAATCAAGCAATAGATGAAACAAAAGGTGTTTTAGCTTATTATAATAATCAACTAATAAATACTGTGTATTCATCTTCTAGTGGTGGTTATACAGATGATGCTATAAATGTATGGAATGATAATATACCATATTTAAAAGCTGTAAAAGATGAATTTGAAGAAGGAGCTAAACAATGGACTAGAACATTTACTTTTGATGAATTATCTTCTGTGGCATCAGTTGGTACAGTTAATGAAGTTATATTAGAAAATTCTTCTATAACAGGGAGAGCTAATAGACTAACATTAGTAGGAACAAATGGAAATAAAGTATTGGAGAAAGATGAAATAAGAACATTTTTTTCTAAATTTAATGGTGGAACATTAGAAAGTAAAAATTTTAAGATGTCTAAAGGAAATACATATATTTCACCTAATACAACAAAAAGTTCAAAAGCAATTGTTAATAATACAAATTCAAATATTGTTGTTATTTCATCAAAGGGAAATAATCCAATAAATAAGGAAAATTCTTTTGTTATAGATAAAAATAATAATACTTCAAAAGTAAAAGATACATTTATTATAGATAAAAATAATAATACTTCAAATTTATTAAATAACATTAGTAATGAAAAACCTCAAAATAATATAGCTGAAAGCGTAAATTATGCATCTAAAGTTTCAAGACAAGACTCAAATTCTATTACATTTATTGGTAAAGGTTGGGGACATGGTGTTGGTATGAGTCAATATGGTGCAAATAGTTTAGCTAAAAAAGGTTATAAATATGATGAAATTTTAAAATATTATTATACAGGGATAGAAGTAAGATAAGGAGAAAAAATATGAATTTAAAAGATTTTTATTTTGATTTACCAGAAAGGCTTATAGCTCAAACACCATTAAAAGATAGGACAAGCTCTAAATTAATGGTTGTAAATAGGGATACTGGAGAAATAAAACATGAACCAACTTTTAAATGTATATTAAATTATTTAAAAAAGGGTGATTGTTTAGTATTAAATGATACAAAAGTTATACCTGCAAGATTATTTGGTAAAAGAAAACATACAGGAGCAAATATTGAAATATTATTGTTAGAAAGAAAAGAAAAAAATAAATGGGAAGCTCTTGTTAACCCAGGTAAAAAAGCAAAAATAGGAGATACTATAGTATTTGGTGATGGTATTTTAGAAGGTACTATTGAAGATATTATTGAAGGTGGAAATAGAATTATAAGTTTTAAATATGAAGGAATATTTGAAGAAGTTTTAGATAAGTTAGGACAAATGCCTTTACCACCATATATAAAAGAACGTCTTGAAGATAAAAATAGATATCAAACAGTGTATGCTAAAAATGATGGTTCAGCAGCAGCTCCAACAGCTGGGCTTCATTTTACTAATGAGCTTTTAGAAGAATTAAAAAATAAAGGTATAAAAATAGCAAAACTTACTTTACATGTTGGTTTAGGAACTTTTAGACCAGTTAAAGTAGATAATATATTAGAACATAAAATGCATTCTGAATATTACAGTTTAGATGAAGAAAATGCTAATATTATAAATGAAGCTAAAAAAAATGGTGATAGAATAATAAGTGTAGGCACAACTAGTACAAGAACATTAGAATCTATTGCAGATGAAAATGGATTAGTAAAAGCAGAAAGTGGTTATACAAATATTTTTATATATCCATCTTATAAATTTAAAATAGTAGACAATCTTATAACAAATTTTCACTTACCAGAGTCTAGTTTAATTATGCTTGTTAGTGCTTTTTCAACAAGAGATAATATAATAAATGCATATAATCAAGCTGTTTTAAATGAATATAGATTTTTTAGTTTTGGTGATGCAATGTTTTTAACAAGGTGGTAAAATATGGATTTATTTGAATATCAAAGTCAACAAGTTTTAAAAAGAGAATCACCTTTAGCTAGTAGATTAAGACCAAAAACTTTAGATGAATTTATAGGTCAAAAGCATATAGTTGGAAATGATACATTACTTTATAGAGCTATAAAAGCTGATAAAATTTCATCTTTAATATTATATGGTCCTTCTGGTACAGGTAAAACAACTTTAGCTAAAATTATAGCAAATACAACTAAAAGTATATTCTTACAAATTAATGTTACTACTTCTGGTGTAAAAGATATAAAAGAGGTTATAGATAAGGCTAAAACAATATTAGCTATGAACAATAAAAAAACTATTCTTTTTGTAGATGAAATACATAGATTTAATAAAAGCCAACAAGATACACTTTTACCTTATGTAGAAGATGGTACTATTATTTTAATTGGAGCTACAACAGAAAATCCATATTTTGAAGTTAATAGAGCATTAATATCTAGAAGTATTATTTTTAAACTAGAGCCTCTGTCTAGTGAAAATATTAAATTAATTATAAAAAGAGCTATAAAAGATAAAGAAAATGGTTTGGGATATTTTAACATAGAAATAGATGAAAATGCCATTGATTTTATAGCTAATGTTTCTAATGGTGATGCTAGAATTGCTTTAAATGCTATTGAATTAGCCTCTCTTACAACAGAAAAAAGTGAAAATGGAATTATACATATAAACTTAGATATAGCAGAACAATGTATACAAAAACGAGCTATAAATTATGATAAAAATGGTGATAATCATTATGATACAATTTCAGCATTTATAAAAAGCATGCGTGGTAGTGACCCAGATGCTGCTGTTTATTATCTTGCTAGAATGTTATCTGCTGGTGAAGACCCTAAATTTATAGCTAGAAGAATAATTATTTGTGCTTCTGAAGATGTTGGAAATGCTGATCCTAGAGCTTTACAAATAGCTGTCTCAGCTTTTCAAGCTACTGAAATGATAGGGTTACCTGAATGTAGTATTATTTTAGCTCAAGCTGTTTGTTATGTAGCTTCTGCACCTAAAAGCAATACATCATATATGGCAATAAATAAAGCTATGGAAGATGTTGAAAATATTAAAATAAAACAAATACCACAACATTTGAAAGATTGTCATTATAATGGTGCAAATCAATTAGGTAATGGAATAGGTTATAAATATTCACATGATTTTGAAAAAAATTATGTTAGTCAACAATATTTACCAGATGAATTAAAAAATAATATTTATTATAAACCTACTGAAAATGGTTATGAAAAAAATATTAAAAAATGGTTACAATTTTTAAAAGATAACTACAACTAATAAATTGACATAATTAAATATATATTATAAAATAAATATATATACTTATGATAGGAAGTGATATTATGAAACTATCTCAAAAAGCTAAAAATATTAATCCTGCTGTTACACTTGCTTTAACTTCTAAAGCTATGGATATGATAAAAGAGGGGATTGATGTTATAAATTTTAGTTCTGGTGAACCTGATTTTGAAACACCTGATTATATAAAAAAAGCTGGGATTGATGCAATAGAAAATTTTTCTTTGTATAGTCATTCTGATGGTGTAAAAGAACTTAGAGAGGCAATAACTAAAAAATTACATAATGAAAATAATCTTAAATATAGCTATAATCAAATTATAGTTTGTCATGGAGCAAAACAGGCATTAAATAATGCATTTTTTGCTATTTTAAATGAAGGTGATGAAGTTATAATACCTGCACCTTATTGGGCTAGTTATCCTGAAATTGTAAAAAAATGTGGTGGTAAACCTGTATTTATTTATACACAAAAAGAGGATTTATTTAAAGTTAATGTAAATATGTTAAAAGAGGCTTTAACTTCTAAAACAAAGGCTATTATTATAAATAGTCCAAATAATCCAACAGGTATGGTATATACAGAAGATGAATTAAAAGAAATTGCTAATTTTGTTGTAGAAAATGATTTATTTGTTATTTCAGATGAATTATATGAAAAATTAATTTATAGTAATAAAATAAAACATACAAGTATTGCATCTTTAGATAAAGAAATATATGATAGAACTATTGTTATAAATGGTTTTTCTAAATGTTATGCTATGTCTGGATGGAGAATAGGTTATACTGCTTCAAATAAAAAAATAGCAACAATTATGGCTAATGTACAAAATCATACAACTTCTAGTGTTAATGTTATTGCTCAACGAGCTGCTTTAGAAGCATTAACTTCTAGTAATCCTATTTTAGAAAATATACTATATGAATTTAAAAAACGTAGAGATTATACAGCTCAAAGAATTTCAGATATACCTATGCTTAGCTCTTTAAGACCTAAAGGAGCATTTTATCAATTTATAGATGTATCTAAACTTTTTGGATATACAATAGATGATATTACTATAAATGATAGTGAAGATGTAGCTAAAATTCTTTTAGATAAATATAGAGTTTGTGTTGTACCTTGTAATATGTTTGGATATGATAAATATATAAGATTATCATATACTACAAGTATGCAAAATATTGTTGAAGGTATAAATAGAATAGAACAGTTTGTAAAACAAAATTTCTAGTATATAAAATATGGTGTGAATTATAATTCACACCATATTTTATATACTTTCTAATTGTTCAATAAAAGATGTACTTTTTAAATCTATATGTAAATGTGTATTTAAAAACTTTTTATTAACTAATGAAAGTTCATTTAAAATATTTTCAGATACATTAAAATTATATAGTTTATCTATAGGTGATGATAAAATATGATTTAAAACTAATCTTACATTATTAGATATTTTTATCAAATATTGTTCATTATTTTTACAACTATTACAAACTATACCATTATCACCAAAATATAATTCATTTTCATTATTAATTTCTTTTTTACAATAACTACAACAATTTGTAATTGGCATATATCCACTTAATTGTAAAAATTTTATTTCAAATATTTTAGATATTAATTTAGGTTTTATTACATTAGATTTTGATAATATAAGTAAAGATTTTAACAATAATAGCATTATATTATTTACAGGTGTAGCCTCTTGTATATTTTTATCAACAAATTCTAAAAAATATGTACCATAAGCTAGAGAATCTAAATCTTCAGTAAGTCCATAAAAATTTTCTATTATATCAATTTGATTTAAAGTTAATGTTCTACCATTGTCATATATAATAAAGTCTGCATAAGAAAATAGAGAAGAACCAGCTAAAAGTTTACTTTTACTACTTCTACAATTTCTTGACCATACTGTAAATTTTCCATAATCTTTTAATAATATAATAAGTGACTTATCACTATCTCCAACTAAATTTTCTTTTATTATTATACCTCTAGCTTTAAATGTGCTCATTTTATCCTTCCTTAAAAATTATTTTTTGTTTTTTCACTATTATTTCTTTTATTATTATACTCTTTATAAGCTAAAAATGCATTTATATCACCACTTTTTTTAAAAATACTCCATAATAAATGTTCCATAATTTTATGCCTCCATTATTAAGTATATTTATATTTTTTGTATTATGCATTTTTATATACTATTGAAAATTTACCATAATAGGATTTGAAATACTATTGACATTTAATTTTTTAATAGTTATTTAAATAATTTATTTTGTACTTTAATTTTAAAATAAACTTTTCATTATAGCAACTTATTTTATATTTGTTTTTGGTCGTAACCAAAATTTTTTAATAAAAAGTCGCTATCTCTCCAGTCTTTTTTTACTTTTATCCAAATTTGTAAGTTAATAGGTGAACCTAAAAGTCTTTCTATTTCATAACGAGCATTAGAACCTATTTTTTTAAGCATAGAACCTTGTTTACCTATTATGATACCTTTATGAGAATCTCTTTCACAATAAATAGTTGCTTGTATATCTATAATATCTTTATCCTTTCTATTTTTCATAGAACTAACTTCTACTGCTATACCATGTGGTATTTCATCTTGTAAAAGTTTTAAAGATTTTTCTCTAATAATTTCTGATACTATTTGTCTTTCAGGTTGGTCTGTTATCATATCTGAAGGGAAAAATTGAGGACCTTCAGGTAAATATTTTTTAATACATTTTAATAATTCATCTCTATTTTTACCTTTCAAAGCAGATACAGGTATAATTTCCGCGAAGTTATATATAGATTTATAACTATCTATAACAGCTAAAATTTCTTCAGGTGACACAGTATCTATTTTATTTATTATTAAAAATACAGGTGTTTTAACATTTTCTAATCTTTTTATAATAGATAAGTCAGACTCTTTAATTTTTTCAAATGGTTCAATAAGATATAATACTATATCTACTTCATTTAAAGTTGTTTCTGCAGATTTTACCATATAATTACCTAACTTAGATTTTGGCTTATGTATACCTGGTGTATCTATAAATATTGCTTGAAAATCTTCTTCAGTTAAAATAGATTGTATCTTATTTCTAGTAGTTTGTGGTTTACTAGAAATAATAGCTATTTTTTCTCCTATAAGATTATTCATAAGGGTAGATTTACCTACATTAGGTCTACCTATTAATGATATAAAACCAGAACTAAAATTATTTTTCATATTTAATTAATTCCTTTCTTTTAAAAATTCATCTTTAGTTATACAATATACATAATGTGGCATATCAATATTATAATAATGCTTTACTATTGTTATTGTTTTTTTCATATTATTTCTTATAGCTATATTTTGAGAAGCTATATTATTATCTCTAATTATTGAATACATTTTATTTAGGTTTAAAGTGTTAAAACCATATTGTTTTAATGCTTTAGCACATTCTATTGCATAGCCATTTTTCCAATATTCCTTTTTTATTAAATATCCTATTTCATCTACAATATTATTATTTACATTTTGTTTAGTTATTCCAGCTTGTCCTATAAAGGTATTATTTTCTTTTAAAAATACACCTAAAAGTCCATAACCTTTTTCTTTATATCTGTTTAATTGATTATTAAACCAAGTTT